>JAISBV010000057.1 GCA_031266025.1 Eubacteriales Family XIII. Incertae Sedis bacterium | reverse complement strand
CTGTTCAGGCTTTTTATGAACGTGGTTCCGAACATATTGCGATAGGCGCGATTTATGTGCCTCGGCGAAATGTTCAGATATTCGGCGACTTTCTCCGGGGTTATGGACTTTTCATAGTTTTTGTGTATGTACTTCGTCGCCTCGATCGCCAAATTCAATTTCCCGACCGGCTCGACATCCGTCACTTCGGCGGTCGAGATATGGCGGATCGTTTCTATAAAAAGATTGAAATACCGCATCATCAGACAGGTATTCCACCCGACCTTCTTCTCGCCCTGCTCGTACAGTATTTTTTCCAACCGGTCCCTGATGCAAAACGGCCTGTCCGATATCACATAGTCTCGCTCCTCCACAGCCGAAAGCACGGCCTTTATATCCTCGAACTCTCCGGCGCCGTCGGGCCCCTTATTGCTGACGGGCGTAAGGGGCAGTATGTCGAATATAAACGAAAAGTAGCGTTTCTTCTTGTCCGGTTCATAGATAACATGATGCCGCGTTTCTTTCGCGAGGATGACAAACTCGTTTTCGTTCAATATAAATTCGCGGTCGTTTATATATATCTTGAGGGAATTTTCAACAACATAGTATATTTGATACAGGGGATGGCAATGGACAAATTCCGCTATGGATTCCTGAAGCTCTTCCGCGTAATGCAACACAAATACGTAGGATTGCAGTTTCAGATTCGTAACATACTTGTGGTATATCCTGCCTTCCGGAACAATTTGCATGGCGAATCCCCGCTTTTCTCGTTGGATTCCGGGACAAGCCCGGAATGACAAAGTAATTACCTAAAACCGGTCTATCCGTTCATAAGCTTTTCCACCCGAGACGCAATGCCTTCCGGATCCATGCCGTAATACTTGTAGACTTCATCCGGATCACCGAGAACCGCGAATTCGTCCGGCAGCCCTATGCGTTTGAACTTGCCGCCGAAACCCGATTCAAGCAGTAATTCCGCAACGGCGCCGCCAAGCCCGCCGTTAATCGAATGTTCCTCAACCGTAACGATATTCTTCGTTTCGGACGCGCATTTAAGAATCATGTCCGTATCCAAGGGTTTGATCGTATGCATATCCACAACGCGCGCGCTGATTCCGTACTTATCCTTGAGTATACGCGCGCCCATCATGGACCAATATACGCTTGAACCGGCGGATATAATGCTCAAATCCGTTCCCGCTACGGTCTCGATAGCTTTGCCGAAACGCAACTCGTAGTCGTTGTCCGCGTAAACGTTCGGAGAACCGCCGCGATCTATGCGTATAACCATGGGGCCTTTGTGCTCCATAGACAAACGAATCATCTTTACACACTGACCCGCGTCCGCCGGAACAACCACTGTCAAATTCGGTATGGCCCGATAAAGGGCAAGATCGGCGATGCAGTTGTGCGTCGGCCCGCCCGCCGCCGTAACCCCGGCATGGGTTCCTATAAGGCGCACATTCACATCGTTGTAGGCTATGTCCGTGTGTATCTGATCGGCGGCGCGCAGTGAGAGAAACGGGCCGAATACCTGCGCGAACACGACCTTGCCGGACAGGGCCAAACCCGCGGAGGCGCCTACCTGATTTGCTTCCGCTATGCCGAAATTGAAACAGCGTTCGGAATATTTCTTGACGAATAAACCTGCGGAAGACGAAGGCGCGACATTGTCCGTATATGTAAAGTAAAACTCAAGCCCGTCGTCAGCCATGTGCATAAGCTCTTCCCCATATGCCTCGCGCGCGTTTGACAGCATTTGGTCAAAATCGTATGTGGTTTGGACAGCCATTATGTTCTCTCCTTCTTGCTTGCTTCAACATCGGCAATAGCCTGATCCAATTGTTCCTTCGCTATACCGCCTCCATGCCACTTTACGTTGCCTTCCATGAACGATACGCTCTTGCCCTTCTTCGTGTTGGAAATAATTGATATAGGTCTCCTGCGAACCCAAGGATCCGCCGGCGGAAGAGAGGCAAGGGCTCTGCACACAGAGTACATATCGTTACCGTCAATTTCGATAGCATCCCAACCGAACGCTTCGAATTTTTTGTCCAAGGGGTCGATATTCATAACGTCTTTCGTGTTTCCGGTCATCTGTAAACCGTTTTTATCGACTATTGCCACAAGGTTTCCGAGCCTGTAATGCCCGGCCGCCATAATAGCTTCCCAATTTGAGCCTTCGTTGATCTCGCCGTCGCCAACCATCACAAATGTGCGCCACTGTTTCTTCTGCTCCCTCGCGCCCAAGGCAAGTCCAAGCGCCACCGGAAGACCATGGCCGAGAGAACCCGCCGAAACCTCTATCGCCGGAACGTATTTGCGATTTGAATGCATTCCGAATATCGCCTTGTCCAATGTCTCAAAATGTTCGACCATATAGTCGAGACTGTACATGCCGATATCCGAAAATATGGTGAACAGCGTTTCGCTGCAATGTCCCTTGCTGAGAACAAACCTGTCGCGTTCCTCCCATTTCGGGTCTTTCGGGTCATATTTCATATACTCGTAATAGAGGGCGACGGCCATTTCTACCATAGACAATTCGCCCCCGAGATGCCCCATACCTATACGATAGATGAAATTCAAAAGCTTCTTGCGTATCTCAACGCACTTTTCCTCAAGCCGAACGACAGTTTCGTATGTCACCCCGTTCTTGTACTCAGTCATTTCCGTCTCCATTGCAGCCTGCCGGCTGCCACTCCGCCGCGCCATACGGCGCAACTGTTTCGATCACGTAAAATCGCGTTAATACAAATCTTTATTGCAGCGAATCAAAACCTTTGGGTGATTCCCGCTCAAATGCGCGCGGAACGCTTCCTCCGCGTCGTCTATATCGTATACTGTATTTGTAAAGTCGTCGAGATCCATGCGACCGAGTATCCGGGCCGACCGCGGAAAAGCATAAGGCGCGACAAATGTTCCCGTAATTTCGATTTCCTTTTTGTAACAGTAACGATAAATGTTCAACGGCATTTCATAATCGTTCGGATACATAGCCACGAAAATCAGTCTGCCGGCGTTCGCAACGAGCGTCACGGCCGATTCGGCCGCGCTCGGAACGCCGGAAACTTCCAAGACCAGATCGTAACCGAAACCGTCCGTAATCCTGAGTCCCGCTTCTTCCACATTCTGATCGGAGGGGTCTATCAGATAATCCGCGCCGAACTTTTCGGCCAGCGCGCGTCTTTGCGGATTGGGTTCTATCATCGTAAGGCTTGTGGCGCCAAACATTTTTAGGAGCTGAAGCGTGATCAGACCTATGGGCCCGCCGCCCGACACGGCTACGCGCCCGCCTATGCGCATGTTTGTCTTGTCCGTGACGCGAACGCCTATAGAGACCGGCTCAAGCATACAGCCGTTTTTCAACGAGATATTGCCGGGCAGCCGAATGATTTGGGATTCATGCCATACCATATATTCCGCCATAGCCGGCGCTTCCGACGCGTTTTCGCAGAACTGCTCCTGTCCGTTCCTGCAATAATAACAGGTTCCGCAATACCTGCGAAAATTGCCGGCGACGCGGTCGCCTACTTTAAGACCCCGTTTCGTCGCCTTGGCGCCGAGTTCGACCACGACGCCCGACGCCTCATGACCAAGGCCAAATGGGGGTTCCCAACCGAATATGCCGCCCACCACATGCGGATCGGAACCGCATATCGCGCAATAGGCCACCTTTATTCTGACGTCTTCATCCCCAAGCGGGGATTCCGGCACATCAAGCACAGCCACCCTGCCGCGCCGCGCCGGATCGGGATCCTTCATATTTCCGATTTTTACGGCGGATACAACTTTCATGACTCAATTCCCTTCCACGCGGATCGTATCAATAATCAAATTTTCAAACAAATGTTCAATCAAGACTACTCAAACGCCGCGTTATATCCCTTTTTGCGTGGGGTTTGAGTAGTTACATTACAATACCGTCGTAAAGCCGCCGTCCACGCTTATATACCAACCGTTTATGTAATCCGACGCGCCGCTCGCCAAGAATATCGCCGTTCCCATCAAATCCGCCCTGTCGCCCCAGCGTCCGGCCGCGATACGGCTCGTTATCTTTTCGTAAAATACCTTGTCGTCGCTTATTTCTTTGTTTATCTCGCTCGCGAAAAATCCCGGACATATCGCGTTTGTCTGGATGTTATACGCGCCAAGCTCATTCGCGAACGTCCTCGTTATGCCTATCACCCCGTGCTTCGACGCTATATACGGCGGGCATTTCCTGTCGGCGGTGAACGAAAGCGCCGAACCTATGTTTATGATCTTGCCGCTTCTCTGCCGCATCATAACCTTTGCCGTCTCATGGCCAAGATAGTACACGGCGTTAAAGTTCAAATCAACGCAACGCTTCCACATCTCGTCCGGATATTCCGCAAACTCGGCGAAATGCCCCATGCCGGCGTTGTTCACAAGAATGTCTATTTTTCCGTATTCCTTTACGCACCCGTCGACGACGTTCCTCACATAATTGTTATCCGTCAAGTCGCCTTTGATAAAGGCGATTTTGCGGCCTTCGGCCTCCACCAAGGTTTTGGCGTCGTCAATATCGTCAGTAAAATGGGGTATCCAAAGATCGGCGCCCGCCTTGGCAAACGCTGCGGTATAAGCCAAACCGAGGTTCGTATTGCCGCCCGTAACTATGGCGACCTTGCCTTTAAGACTGAAGCACTCCATCGAAAAAGATTTTATGCTTTCGGTGTTCATCCTCATGTCTCCTCAATAATCAAGCGCCCGATTCCCATAAATAAAACCAGAGAAAGGGCGCCTGACATATCTTTTTTACTTATTTATCAGTAAACCTGTACAAGCTCAACAACTTTGTCGTAGACCTGCTGCGCCTTATCCCCGTTGTCGCTGATCCACTTGAGACGGATGTCGTTCGCGGCGTCAAACAGTTTCTGATGTTCGGCCTCGGGAAGCGTGTATATCTCGCCGCCCGTATCCGTCACCTCGGTCTTTACATAGTCCGTAAAGTTGTCCCAAGCATCAACCATGAGTTCCAAAGCCGCCTGACCGCTGCATTCGTCTATTACCGCCTTTAGGTCGTCGGGGAGACCGTCGTACCTGGCCTTGTTCATAAGGAAATAATAGGTATTGTACTGAACCTTCTCATCCGCGTATTCTTTGGCGACCTCATAGAGTTTGACTGTGTCAACGCCGTGCCAGTCTATTATGGCGCCCTGCAGCGCGCCGTTCTGCAGCACGGAATACAGCTCGTTGATGGGCACGCCCTGAGCGTTCGCGCCGAAAGCCGACAACCATGAAGATATGGGGGTCGCCGTGGCCCGCAGCGCGAGACCGTTCAGATCCGCCGCTGTATTGAGCTTCTTGCTTGTCGTTATGATGGGCGCGTCGCAGTTCGTTCTGAGTAATATGACCTTGTACGGCGCATACTCGTCAGTCAACAGATCGGTATTCTCAAATATGTCCATTATGGTTCTGCTGGCCTGCTCCGCGCTCGTGAAAGGCAGATAGGGCAGCGTGAGTCCGTCCGTCATCGGGAATTCGCCCGGATAAAACGTCTGAAGTCCCCACGCCAGATCGACTACGCCTTCCTTGACCATTGAGAGGGATTCCGTGGCTTTGGCTATGGAACCGCCGTTATTTATCTGCACCTCTATGCGTCCGTTGCTTCTTTCTTTCACCCAATCCGCCCAAGCGAAGCAATACTGCCCCGGAAGACTCGGGTCTGTGTCGTGATTGGTCAGAACGAGCGTAACCTCGGGCGTCGTCACTGCTGCTGCGGCATCGCCGCCGCTCTCTTCTTGCGTCGCGGTCTCATCGCCGGCGCCGCTCTGCGCCGCGTCACCGCCGCCGCAGGCGGCGAGCGTCACGGACAGGGCAAATATCATCGCCAATATCAACAGTTTATTCTTCTTCATACTGCTCTCCTTTATAAGCCTTTACATCAATAATCGGGCGTCCACTTTCTGTAGTCCAGCTCAAGGAACGGCGCCCTTACATATTTCTCTTTTAAGTTGTACGGCACGGTGCAATCGAATATCGTCTTGCACGAAATGCCTGTATCCCTTATCATGGGATTGTATTCGGTGCGTTCGGAAGGATCAAGCGGGTGGCATCTGACCCCAGGAATGAATATCGTGTCGATATCGCCCTGATAACGCGTATTCATAGCCCAAAGGACATCGTTTGAATCAAACGGATCGACGTCGTCGTCGACCAGTATAACGTGCTTCAATTCCGAGAACGCCGAAAACGCAAGAAGCGCCGCCTGACGCTGTCTGCCCTCGTCGCTCGGCTGGAGCTTCGCGAATTGCAGCACGGCCATATATTTGCCGCCGCCCGCCGAATGCGCGTACACGTTCTTTAAACGGCCGGGCATCGCCTTTTCCACCATTTGGAGTATACTTGCTTCCGTCGGTATGCCGACCATGTTCACGTGTTCCTCGCTCGGGCCTATGCACGTCTGCATAATGGGATTCTTCCTCGTCGTCACGGCCTTCACCTTCAATACGGGCGTCGCGGGCGCCGCAGGCCCCACGTACCCCGGAAACTCCGGCATAGCGTTGCCGTTCTTCTTGACCCGGTCTTCCCTGACGTACACGTTGGGCAGCAGTTCTCCCTCTATGACGTATTCTGCGTTCGCTATACATTTCGCGTCAACCGTCAGGCATTTTGTCAACTCGACCGCCTTGCCCCTTATGGCGCCCGCAATGCCAAGCTCGTCGTAGCCTATAGGGGTCGTGGGCGGCTCAAAGCACGCCGCTATCTCTATAGCGGGATCCACGCCTATGCTGATCGAAATCGGAAGCGGTTTGCCGAGTTTCTCCGCTTTTTCCCTGAACGCGCCTATATGCCTCGCGCCGGGCGTAAAGAACATGGATATCTCATCTTTGTTGTGAACGCAAAGCCTGTGTATGGTAATGTCGGTTTCTCCCGTTTCCACATCCGACGCGTAGGCCATGCCTATCGTGATATAAGAACCGCCGTCCATAGGCGTATTGGTCGAAGTCGGTATGATTTTGCGAATGTCAAAGCCTTTGTCCGTCGCCAAATACTGCACCTCACGGCAAAGCGGCGGCGCGCTCGTAAGCACCGGAGGTATCGGGGTTTTGACGCTTTCGTTCAAAAGAAAACCCAAACGTTCCGGCTCCGCGCCGAGCAGGTAAGCCACGCGCTTTCTTGACGCCAGCAATCCGATCAGCACTTGGCGTCCCGGAAAACCCTTGACGTTATTGTACATAAGCGCCGGGCCTTCTTTCGTAGGCCTTTTGACCGTGCCGCCCGCGCCCAAATACTTGTATACAGCCGAAATCTCACCCTCCGGGTCGACCTTCACGTCCGTTTCCGTATACTGACCCGGTATGGTTTTCAAAAATTCTATCGCGCTGCGCAAATCCGTGATATTTTTAGACATCGAAGCCTCCGTTCGCTTGCGCCGGAATCTCGCCGCCGGCCGCCTCTTCTTTATCATTACTGCCGCTAAGCAACACGTCAAAAGCCTTAAAAAGTATGCTTACGGTATACAATAAAAGCCCTATGGCCGTTATGATGACAAAGGGCCAAATCGGTATCTTCCATACCTGCGTTTGCGCGCCCGATGCAAACTGCGTACTTATGTTAAGCACTGTGGCGTAGAACATGATGAACAGAACGACGGCGCTTATGAGCAATATCACGAAGTACAGAACCCTTCCGGCTTTCTTGGGGAGCATGTCGGCAAACATATTCACCCTTACGTGGCCGTCGTTCAGTTGAAGGTATGCCAAGGCGCAGAATACGATGAGAACCATGCTGAGTTCCGTAAGCTCCAAACTGGCGTTTATGCCGCCCAGCGAGGTGAATTTACGCAATATTACATGCACCGAAGTCATGCACATGAGAAAAAACGTGGCAAAAATCGCTATGTAAGAAAACTTGACGCACAGCGAATCCACCGCTCGCACTATGCTTTTCATCGCATCCCTCCCGATTTGCTCAATACCGGCTCTGTCATTCCGATACGGCTTTGCCGCTAAAAGACAAAAGACCGCCGCCCGCGCCGGGAAGCGCGGGAACCCGCATACCCCGGCGCGCGAACGCGGCTAAATCATTAACTTGTTAACTTATTTTTAAATCAAGGCTGTTCAAACGCCGCGTCAGTTACCTATCAATACTTCGGGGCAAGTTCGACCACCTTATCATATATCTGCTGCGCATTGTCGCCGTTGTCGCTTATCCACTGTTCGAGGACGGTGTTCGCTGCGTCGACAAGCTTTTGATGCTCGGCATCGGGAAGCGTGTATATCTCGCCGCCGTTATCGAGCACCAAATCTTTCGTGGAATCCGTAAGGTTGTCCCACGCGTCCGCCATAAGATCCATGGCCGTCTGTCCGCTGCACTCGTCTATTATCGCCTTGAGATCGGCGGGAAGGCTGTCGTACTTGGCTTTGTTCATAAGGAAGTAGTATGTGTTGTACTGAACCTTCTCGTCCGCGTATTCCTTGGCGACTTCATATATCTTGAAGGAATCGACGCCGTGCCAGTCGGTTATGGCGCCCTGCATGGCTCCGTTTTGCAGTACGGAATAGAGCTCGTTGATGGGCACGCCCTGAGCGTTCGCGCCGAAAGCCGCCAACCACGAAACTATGGGCGCCGCCGTGGCGCGCAGCGTGACGCCGCTGAGATCACCCGCCGTATTGAGCTTCTTGTTTGTCGTTATGATGGGCGCGTCGCAGTTCGCCCTGAGCAGTATAACCTTGTAGTCGGCGTATTCGTCCGCCAAAAGATCGGTGTTCTCATATATGTCCATTATGGTTCTGCTGGCCTGTTCCGCATTCGAGAAAGGCAGGTAGGGCATGGAAAGTCCGTCCGTCATCGGGAATTCGCCCGCGTAGAACGACTGAAGTCCCCACGCCAGATCGACCGTGCCTTCCTTTACCATTCCGAGCGATTCCGTGGGTTTGGCTATGGAACCGCCGTTGTTCACCTGAACCTCTATGCGCCCGTTGCTCCTTTCTTTCACCAAATCCGCCCATGCGAAGCAATACTGACCCGGAAGACTCGCGTCGGGATCGTGCTGGGTCAACACGAGCGTAACCTCGGGCGTCGCCGCGACCGCAGCGGCGTCGCCGTCGCTCTCTTCTTCCGTAGCGGCCGTCGTATCGTCACCGCCGCTTTGCGCCGCATCCCCGTCTCCTCCGCCGCAAGCGGCGAGCGTCAAGGACAGGGCAAAGATCATCGCCACTGCCAACAATAGCTTCTTTTTCATTTCATTTCCTCCTTTTATAAACACGCAATATAAAATAACACGTGTGCAACACACACATTGTGTTCCTGTTTTGCCGCAGACGCGGCGCCGGTCACCCCTTAAGGGCGTAGGGCAGCATGGTCGCAAGCTGCGGGAAGATAACTACTAACAGAAGCGTGACTATCAGCGCCGCAAGGAAGGGCATGGCGCCTCTGAATATCTTCTGAAGCGGCACGTCCTTCGCGACGCCGGCCATTACATAGCAGCACATGCCCACGGGCGGGGTGACGAGCCCTATCTGCATGCACAATACCATAAGTACGCCGAACCACACGCCGTCCCAGCCCATCTCGACAAGCACGGGCCAGAATATCGGCACAAGTATGATCGTAAGAGGCAGCGAATCGACAAAGCAGCCGAGGATTATGAATATGATTATTATGATGGCAAGCACGAGCATACTCGGCACGTTCATGCTGACCATGGACTGCGCGAGCGCGCGCGGCATTCCCGATATCGACAGGAAGTATCCGAATATGGTGGCGCCTATCATGATCATGAATATCATGGCCGTCGTCTTTATCGTATCGCTGATCGCCGTGATGATATTCTTCATCGTGCCCCTTCTTCTCAGTATCAGTATTATGAACGAACCGAACGCGCCTATGGCGCCGCCTTCGCTCGGGCTTATGAGTCCGCCGAATATTCCTCCGAGCACGATTATAAAAAGAACAAGGAAGCCGAGGATGCCCTTCAGCGATTTGATCCTTTCCGAAAGCGGAAAACGCTCGCCGGCGGGACCCGCCGCAGGATCTATGGCCGTGATTATGGCGATGGTGATAATGAACATTATCGTAAGAAGTATTCCCGGTACGACGCCCGCGGCAAACATATCGCCTATGGACTCGCCCGATATCGTTCCGTATATGATAAATCCGACGCTCGGCGGTATGAGTATGCCCATGGTGCCGCCCGCCGAAATAAGTCCGGTAGACATCTCTTTTTTGTAGTTGTAGCGCGTCATCTCGGGAAGACAGACCGTGCCCATGGTCGCCGTCGTCGCCGTAGCCGATCCGCATATGGCCGAAAACAGCGCGCAGGCCCCTATGGTTGACACGCCGAGCCCGCCCCGAAAACGGCCGAGCCATTTATAACACGTGTCGTAAAGCTCGCCGCTTATTCCGGAATAGAACGCGAACTGACCCATAAGTATAAACAGCGGTATCACGGAAAACGAAAAACTGCCGGCCGTGCTGTACGGAACGACCTTCAGTACCCCTATGGCGGCCGGTATACCCCTCAGTATGCCGTAGCCCACAAAACCCACAAGCGACAAAGCTACGCCTATGTGCATTCCGGCGCCCAAAAGAATAATGAACACGATTATCGCAACAACGCTTAACATTATCGGATCCATACGCAATCCTCCCCATGCCGACATTGCCGGGCCGGTCACGAAGGCAAAACTTCGAGACCGGCCCAACGTTCATATTTAGTTTATTCTGCCGATGGATGGATTCCGCCCGCGCTTCCAACGCAACAAGCCTGTGAGCGGAATATGGCAATCGCCGCATATAATGTTAACATATATTGCGATCGTTTCGTTATTCCAATTTTTCATTACTGTAACAACAATATTGCCATTTAACTGTCATCGCGCCGCGCTCGCGCGGTCATATTCGGCACGGGCTCGTCGTAAGCGTTCATAAGCGCGCCTATGTACTTGAAAAAAGCCGCTGTGTTTACGAGGACATTATACCCCTCATCGCCGAATTTTTCAATTGCGGCCTTATAAGTTTCCCAAGGTACGGATCCCGGTTTTGTCAGGGCAAGCGCGAGATCGTAGGCAATCTTCATAGTTTCGTCTTTGATATCCGGCGCGCGGCCGAGCAAAATCGCCCCGATGATCTCCCCGTCCACCCCGTTCTTCTTCGCAAGCAGCTCATGGGCGTACATTCCGTATGCCGCGCCGGAATCCGTGATGATCACCAAGATGAACATCTCTATGATATCCTTCGCGATAAGCCCCTGTTTTATGACCTTTAGCTGCAGTTTGTACAACGGATATCCGATGTTCGGATAATGGAACATCGATGTGAACGGGCCGTTGATCTGCCCTTCCTCAAGCATCCATATATGCGGCAAATCGGGAGCTCCCATATTTGTAACTACGTCGTCATAAAATTTCTTTTGATCGGACGACATCTCATCGCGCTTCAAATAGGGCAATCTCGGGGTGTTTTTCATGTTTTTTTCACCATTCTTTTTCGAATCAGTCGTAATACTCCGCAGGCGCTCTTTTCAACGTCATGAATTGCTTTATATCGTGGCCGAATATGATCTTCGCGTTCGTTTTCTTCGCGTATTCGGCTATAAAATTCGCGCTCTTTACGTAGCCGAGCGAGTCGAATATGAGCCCCGGGATGCGAACCGGCGGCCCGAGATTCATCGAACAGTACAGCGCGTCCGCAGAGAAAAGAAAGCTGCCCGAATTCGGCAGATTCACAAAAAGGCCCGTCATCGAAAACGTATGCCCCGACCCGAACGTCACGGCTTTTACGCCGGGAACAATCTCGTATTCCCTGAAAATCTCGGGCAGGAGTTTCCAGTTCAGTTCCGCCGCAAGGAAATCTTCGAAATCCTCCGCCTGATAGGGACCGGGGCCAAAGCCGCGCAGGCCGTAGAGTTTCATGGAATTCGCAAATTCATCCTCGGCGACGATGATCTCCGCGTTCTTGAACAGATAGAGGTAACCTACATGGTCGCAATGCATATGGGACAGGACGATGTACTTCACTTCTGAAGGATCAACCCCAAGCTTTTTGAGCTGCGCGGGAAGGACGTCGTCCTCAGTACTCATGAAAGGAGAAGGCGTGTCCTCGCCGTCCGCTATAACGGATTCCCTCATATTGCAACCTGTGTCAAAAAGGACATAGCCGTTCCCATAATCAACAAGGGTCGCGGTGACAGGGAATTCGATCCACTGAGCGACGGGATTTTGGTTTCGCATGGTGCCGCCGTGTACGCCCGCCACGAAAGCGGCTTCATCCACGTACATCCTCCCAAGATCAAGTATGTGCATTTTCATAACTTTTCACCTCCTTGATTTGTAACCGTTCAATTGCCGTGCGCCGAAACGCAAATAAAAAGCCGAGATTTCTTGCGCCCTCTCGCTATTGAAATTCTCGCATAACGCCGCGTAACGGTAAAGCAATAATTATTGATAGTATCCACAAATGAAAATTGTAGTATCTATCAAATAGATTTGATTTATCCCTATTCCGTTGCGGGAATATAATATGGTAGACGGGCAGGATTTGAAATCCCCGTTCGAACCGCTATTTTTTCTATATCATTATTCAGTTGAGAGGGATACGGAGGGCATAATTATGGACACAAAACAACGTTTCATTCCAAAGGTTCCCGCCACTTCATGGGGAGCGATGGTCGTGCTGTGGCTCGTATTTGCTATGAACAGCACTGTCAGGGAACTGTTCAACAGAACGTCCACCCTCATGGTCGATGAGTTCGGCGTCGACGCCGACGCCATGGGGATGTACGGCACAATCATGCAGATCGCTATGGGTCTGTTGCCCTTGGCCTTCACCACATGGTCCGATAAAAAAGGGCAGGGATGGATGAGGAAATACAGCATGATCTGGGTGGCCGTAGGCTACATGGTGCTGACATTCCTCGTGGGTCTCCATTTTGTATCAAGCGGCATTATTGTCATCGTTGTGCTGCTGACTGCAAGGAACCTCTTCGCGGGCGCGGGCGAATCGCTCGAGTGTACGGCCGTCATAGAGTGGTGGCCCAGGGAAGCGAGAGGTTGGGCCGCAGGTCTGCATCACACGGGATATCCGTGGGGCACGCTCGTCACGGGTCTCATCATCTCCGTCATGTTGGCCAATTCCAACAATGACTGGCGGCTGCCCTTCCTTATTATGCCCGCGATAGCGATCCCGATCTGGATCATATACTGGAAATTCTCAAGCAAAAATACATTTGAAAAATATCAAGAAAAAGCGGTCGCGATGGGACAGACGCCGACGCTTGATTCTGCGGACAGCTTTGAAGAGATCGAGCTGTCCAAGAACGAGAGCAATCTCCTGCGCTGCCTGAAGAACGCGAACGTCGTCGCGCTGACCGTCGTAACGATCATCGCGCTCGTCATGTTCCTTGGCATCAACTTCTGGCTCAACCCCTATCTCGCTTTTGTCGCCGAATACGACTACGCCCAAGCGGCGGCTTACTCGCTGCTCTATACGATCACAGGCGGTCTCGGGCAGGTCGTCTGGGGCAGGATATCAGACTATGTGGGCCGTAAAGCCAGTCTGCTGTTCTGTTTCGCGTGGCTTGCGGTCTGGGTGCTCATACTGCCGCAGGTCAAGGTTGGTCTCGGCGCTCTCGTAGGCATACAGCTTGCGATCGGCTTCTGCGTCAACGCGCTCTTCGCGTTGATCTACGCGATGGTGCAGGACAGCGCGCCCAAGGGCGCGATCGGCACAGCTATGGGACTCAATGTAACGGCATCCATAGTCGGCGCGTTCACACCGGCCATACTCGGCGGCCTGATCGCGGCGGGCGGCGGCTGGAACTCCTCAAGCGGCTATCAGACGGGCGTCGTCTTCATGTGCGCCTGTATGGTCGTGGGCTTCCTCATCATCCTGCTGTTCAGCCATGAGACTGTCGGCAAGCGTCGCGGCAGAGACTGGGCTCTTGTATCGCTCAATGCTTCGGGCATCGAGGACAACAGGAACAAGAAATAGAAAATCATCCGGACGCGTAACAAAACCGGGAATCTCGCTACAGCGTGAGATTCCCGGTTTTGTTTTTATTCGGCCGCTCAGGGGGAGGGTTCGCGGCCGGCCGATATCTCGCTGATGTATCCCGCGACCAATTGCGCCGCGCTGCTCAGCTTAGAACCTTTTTTCCTTGCCAAGCCCAAGCGCCAATACAGCTTCTCGTCGGGGAGCAAGGGTATGAGAGCGATCATCCGTTCCCGGAATGTTTCCGCCAAATTGTTGTGTACGAAACCGACGCCTCCGTTTTCCGCGATGATGCGAAACATCGCGTGCAGATCGCCGATGGAATAAGAGATGCTCGGTTCGAATCCCACGTCGCGGCACCGGTCAATGATGATGTTGTGCCATTTGAATTCGACGGGCGGCAGGATGAAATCCTCTGATTTCAAATCATCGAAGCTAAGCGTATCCCTCATAGCCAAGGGGTTGTCTTTGCGCATCATGATCATAACGCTGTCGGAAAACAGCGGAAGCCATTCTATCATATCGCCGTCTATCGGGCCCGTGGTGCAGGCGATATCCGCTTTTCCGTTCAGCACCGATTCGTCGCAGAGCATGTCGGGGTTTTCGATGAGACGCAATTCGATCTGCGGGTGGCGCTCATGAAACTCACCGACCAACTTGGGCGCAAAATAAGACATCGCGCCTATGGTCAGCGAGAGCGTCACCTTCCCGCTCGCCGCCTTCGACATCGCAGACATTTTCTCTTTCAAGGCGTCGAACAGCGTAAGAACTTCCTCCGTTTCACTCAGCAAATACGTCGCGGCAGCTGTAGGCGTCACGCCGTTTTTGTTTCGCAGGAACAGTGAAACGTTGAGCTCGCGCTCGAGCGTCTGTATCGCGTGGGAAAGCCCCTGTTGTGTAATGAAAAGATTTTTGGCCGCTTTCGATAAGTTTCTGTCCTCGCAAACCTGCTTGAAATACTGCAAATGCCTGATTTCCATGCAAAGCCTCCCGGGACGGTTCTCCGACACTGTCATAAAACCCGTCTTTATCAGAACACGGCAAAAAGCATACACCGCTTTAATCGTAGCATATATTCGGGTCGTTTTGTTATTCCAATTTTTCATTACTATAACAACGGGAAAGGGTATTGTTACAGTTCAGAGGTTGTCTGCGTAATAAATGTTTTAGGGCATCGTAGGTTGTTAAAATCCAAAAGTACGGTCATTCCGGGATAAACCCGGAATGACGGAAAAAGTATCAGATACGGAGTACCTCTGAACTGTAACAGGGTATTGAGACCGGCGCGTCAACCATTGCAATTGCGGACTCTGCAGACCGGCGTCTTCCCTATCGACGCGATTGTCCGTCAAAACCGCGCAAATACAGCTTGCATTATGCAACAAAGCTATTATAATTGTAATTGTACGAAATTCAAGCAGTACGAGACGCAATACGTCAAAAGCAAACAGAAGTGAAGCGTTGCGGAATTCCGATCATTTTTGTGATTTTTCACAAAGGCGCCGGTAAAAACAGCGTGTGCAGGTTGTTTTTTAAAAGTGCCCAAGGGGGGAGCAATGGTAGTCACACCTGAAATCATGAGGGATTTTTTGTCGGCCGAACAGGTCGACGTGCTGATTGAAGGAAATAAAGAACTTGTATTCACTGACTTTCGTTTGACGCTAGCGGACAATGTCGTTAACAAAAGTTTTATCTATTACGTTCCGCCCGATCTCACGGATATGATCGTCTCCGAAAACATAAACGCGGTGATCACGGCCGGCGCGAAACTTCCTCCGCTCAAAGAAGACGCCGCAAACTGCGTGATCCGAGTCAACTGTGAAGAACACCGCCTGTTTTCGATCATACAGGACTGCTTCCTCCTCTACAGCAGTTGGGTTTGCAGTCTTTACGAGTGTATCGCCGCAGACAGCGACCTCGAACAACTCCTTATATTAAGCTATCCCGTTATCAAAAATCCCATACTGCTTGACGACTCAAGCTATCAGATGCTCGCCAAGATCGAATCATACAAGGCAGGCGATTTTTCCGATCTGGAGTACGCTTTCATACAAAAAAACGGCTGTCATTCGCCTCAGTATGTTTCGACCATGTTGGCAAGCCCTCTGGCTCGCAGGTCGGACTCCGTTTCGCCGCGTCCCTTAGTGCATATATTTGATTTTTTGGCGCACAGAACCATATACAGCACTATAAAGGTCGATGCGGAGATAGTCGGTTTTCTATCGGTTATAGAATTGGATTCTCCGTTTACGGACGGTATGATCGACCTGTGCGAACGCCTTACCGTCATACTGTCCGTCGCTATGGCGAAGAGACGACGCGCGGCCCTGTCAAAGCAAAAACGGTTGAATAACGACCTTTTTTTGGGCATTTTCAATCGCAGCATAACGGACAGGGATTTGGCGCGGGCCATATTCAGGCAGGCCGGGCTTTCAGATCGCCACAGCCATTTTATAGCATTTTTAGATATTAGAGACAAGATTTCAAGTGATGATTTTCCTCTTTCAAGGATATTGGACATGTTTTCTTTCAATGCGCAGGAATGCTGCCCCCTGTTGGAAGATTCGAATATCATTCTCATCGTCCGCGACCGTTCGGAAAGCTTCACGAAGGACGACATCTCGCGTATCAGCAGCGCGTTTCCTCAAAGGTATCGCTTGGTCATAGGGTTTTCTTTGAGTTTTAGCAATCCCGACGAAATGTCTCTGTACTACGCCCAAGCGAAGGCTGCCGCGCGTCTCGGCCCCCTCGAAGATCCGAACGCCGCCGCATACGACTACGATGAGATCATAGGTTATGACCTGCTTGACAGATTGGGCGAGCAAAAGGAAAGGCAGGCCATTTGTCACCCGGCCATAAATATCCTCCTGAAGCACGATGCGGAAAAGGGCGGAAACCTGATTCCCACACTGCATTCTCTGCTAAAATGCGCCGGAAACACCGCGTTGGCGGCCAAAATGCTGTTCCTTCACCGCAACTCCCTTTATTACCGTATCAAGCAAATAGTCGAGCTTACGGGCGTTGATTTGCAGAACGAAAAAACGCGCGAGCATCTGATTTTCTCATTGCGCGCGCATTATATAGATATCGCAAACGCGGAAGCCGCGCCCGAGAGGTAACTGCTCGAACCCCACGCCATTTTTGCCCATCTCGGAACCTGACGCCGGTTATTGTCCTCCTCACGTAGCTCCAAGTACGCTCCGGGGGCCAAAACCGTCGGCAGAACCTGATCTGAACAAAACTGACGCGGCGTTCGAGTAGTCTTGATTTAACTCTTGAACAGTAACTCTGAAAGACAATAGCCGCGCCCGAGAGGTAACTGCTCGAACTCCTCATGCAAAGAAATGAATGGGCTTGCCCAGAGCGGCGTGCGCCGCTTCCTGAAGCGCTTCCGCAATTGACGGATGCGGGTGCACCGTCATCGCGACTTCTTCCGCCGTCGCTTCGAGGCACATGGCCGCCGTCGCCTCCGATATAATGTCGGTTGCGTGCAGGCACCAAAGATGCACGCCCAATATCTCTCCGTATTCCGTATCGACAATGACTTTCGCCAAGCCCTCGTCTTCGCCGGCAAGTTTTGATTTTCCGTTCGCCGTAAGCGGAAAACGCCCCACCGCCACGGAAGGATATTTTTCGCGCGCCTGTTCTTCCGTCAGTCCGACGCTTGCAAGCTCCGGCTGCAGATAAACAGCGTTCGGAATCCTGTCGTAATTCATAACGCTCGCGCGCCCGGATATAACTTCGGCCGCGACAATCCCTTCCATTGAAGCCGTATGCGCAAGCATGACTTTCCCGTTAACATCTCCTATCGCGAAGATATTCGGAACCGACGTCCTGAGCGACGCGTCGGTGACGATCGCGCCTTTGTCAAGCTTTATGCCGAGAGTCTCGCAGTCAATACCTCCCGTATCGGCGCCGCGACCGACGGCCATCAACACGCAATCCGCCGCCGCCTTGCGCTCGCCGCCGCCTGTTTCAAAGAATACCGCGTCGCCGGCAATCCTTGTTACGCGCGAACTTACATTCATGACCACGCCCATGCGCTCAAGCTTCTTTGCCGCCAATCCCGCGATTTCCGTGTCGATCATAGGCAATATCCGATCCAAAAATTCGACAATCGTCACTTTGACGCCCGCCGAAACGAGAAAATACGCAAGTTCTACCCCTATAACGCCGCCGCCGATAACAACGGTCTCGCGCGGCAATTCCGTCATCGAAAGCATATCATCCGACGTGAATACCTTCATTCCGCTGTCAGTCGGTATGGGCAGACTTTTTACGGAAGAGCCGGTCGCGATGATGATGTACGCCGACGTATACGCTTTTCCGTCCACAGTTACGGTATTCGCGTCCGTTATATTGCCGACGCCGTTTATCCTTGTAACGCCGTTCTTTTTCAGTAGGCCCTCGACGCCTCCCACCAACTGATTGACTATTCCGCTCTTGCGGTTTTGCAATTTGACCATGTCAAGACAGGCGCGGCTCGCGTCCACGCCTGATACGGCATAGCTGTCGCAATCCCGCACTTCCTTCAGCGCTTCAGCGCTGCGAAGCAAAATCTTGGTCGGAATACAGCCTCTGTTCAGGCAGACGCCGCCCGTTCGATCTTTTTCAACCAAGGCGACGCGATTCCCAAGTTGAGCGGCCTTGATCGCGGCCACATAACCGCCCGGGCCTCCCCCGATAACGATAACATCGTAATCCCAACCCTTCTCGCTCGGCGATGAAGGCAGGGGCGGCGAAGTATCTTTTTTGCTTTCTGCGGGCGCCTGTCCGTCAAGCGATGCGCCTGACAGTTGGCTCAGAGCGGCCTTGCGTTCCGCTTCAAAATCCTCGCCCGCGTCGGAGATAATAGCGATCGGGAGCGTTACGGGCACCGTTTCCTCTTCGCGCACAAGCAAGCTGCGTACAACACCGTCCCTCGTCGCCTCAACGTCGATCGCGGTCTTGTCCGTTTCTATGGAAAAAAGAGGTTCGCCCTTGCGAATCTCGTCTCCTTCTTTTTTATACCAGCATACTAACTTGCCCTCGCTCATATTGAAACCCAGTTTGGGCATTACGATTGTTTCGACCATGTCTCCCTCCGTTTTAGATGTAACTACTCAAACCCCACGTGATTTTTACCCATCTCGGAACCTGTCGTCGGTTATTGCCCTCCTCACGTAGCTTCGAGTACGTTCCGGGGGTCAAAACCGCCGGCAGAACCCGATCTGTGCAAAACTGACGCGGTGTTTGAGTAGTCTTGATTTGACTTTTTGGCAGTTAACTCCGTTATTATATGCAATTACAAGAGCGTTTCTACAGGATTTTCCAGAATCCGCTTAACTTCCGTCACAAAATTGGCTGCCAACAGACCGTCAATAATCCTGTGATCCACTGTCAATGTGATATTCATCATCGGTCTGACGACGACCGTCTTGCCGCCGTTTCCGTCATCTGCGGCGATAACCTCGTCTTTTGTGGCGCTCACCGCAAGTATGGCCGATTCGGGCGGATTGATGATGGCTGTGAAGTTTTCGATTCCGAACATTCCGAGATTTGAAACGGTGAACGTACCGCCGCTGTATTCATCGGGGCGCAGTTTTCCGTCCCTCGCCTTGCTAACGAGCGCGGCGGCGTCCTCTGATATTTGTTTCAACCGCTTTTTCTCGCAATCGCGCAGCACGGGCACGATCAGACCTGTGGGCGCGGCGACGGCGACGCCTACGTTCACGCTCTCGTAGAGCTCTATATTGTCTCCGATGAGAGACGCGTTCATGTCGGGGAATTTTATCAGGCAAACTGTTACCGCACGTACGATAAAATCCGTCACGGACGCGTTATTTTCAAGGGCGGAGTTCACCTGTTTTCTAAGAGCGAGCAGCGCCGACATGTCGACTTTCTGCGTGAAATACAGGTGCGGCGCGGTGAACTTGCTCTCCGCGAGACGCGTTCCTATGATTTTGCGCACCCCCGAATACGGCGTTACTTCGCGAATGATTTTGCCGTCCGGCGTGTGCGCGCCGGACGCCGCGTCCGGAACGGACGGCGCCCGCGCGGCGCTTTTCTCCGCGAAATCCACCACATCCGCTTTCAGTACCTTGCCGCGCGCGCCGCTTCCCGCGATCTTCGATATATCCGCATTCACAGCCGCCGCAAACCGCTTCGCAAGCGGCGTAGCGCGCGGTATGTCATTGCCGCCCCGTACGCCGCCGTCTTCGGCGGAAGGAAGCGAAACGCCCTTTTCGGCAATCAGCGTCAATATATCACGTTCGCACACGCCTCCCCCGAATCCGGAACCGGAAACGGGAAAAGAGCTTTCCGCAAGCCCTTTTTCAAGCGCAATCCGCCTGGCACGCGGCGTAATCCTCAATTCTCTGTTTTTCATTCTCCTCACCTGCCGATCATTTGCCGAGCAAGGAACGTACTTCGGCCACAATCTTTTCTTCGGAGGGTATAATTGGGAACTCAAGAGCGGGGCTGAACGGGAGCGGAACGTTTGGCGTGGCGATCCGGCCTATGGGCGCGTCCAAAAAGTAAAAAACATCCTTCATCACATTCATGCCCAGCTCGGCGCCTATCCCGCAAAATTCATGGGCTTCGTCAACGATAAGCAATCTGCCCGTTTTTTTGACAGACTCGATAATGGTTTCCCTGTCCAACGGAACCAATGTTCTCAGATCAATCACTTCGCAGGATATACCTTCGGATTGAAGTTTTTCGGCCGCTTTCAGCGATTTCATCACCTGTGACGACGTCGCCGCTATACTTACGTCGCCGCCCTCCCGCGCAACATTTGCCTTCCCGAACGGTATAGGCGCGACATCGTCGTCAATGGTAAATTTGTTTGAATATTCCATTTTATGCTCAAGGAAGATCACGGGGTTGTCGTCCCTTATTGCCGTTTTGAGAAGTCCTTTCGCTTCCTGAGCCGTGGAAGGCAGTACAACCTTCGCGCCCGGGAAATGCGCCGATATCGCTTGCATGCTTTGCGAATGCTGCGCTGCGGAAGAACGTCCCGCGCCTATGGGCGTCCTGACTACCATCGGAACGGTCGCCTGCCCGCCGGACATATACCTGATCTTCGCCATTTGGTTGAACGCCTGATCCCCCGCGACAAGCAGGAAGTCCGAAAACATCAGCTCGACCACGGGGCGAAGACCCGTCAACGCCATTCCTACGGCCATGCCCAAAAATCCGGCTTCCGATATGGGCGTGTCCTTTACCCGCAAATCGCCGTACTTGTCGTAAAGCCCGACGGACGTTTTGAAATTTCCGCCTATATACGCCACATCCTCGCCCAACAGCAGTACATTTTTATCGCGTTCCATCTCTTCGTCAAGGGCTTCGCAAATCGCGTCCCTATAAAGTATTTCTCTTGCCATATCCGCCTCCAAGGCCGCCGGCGCTTTCGCCGCGCCGCCGCGCAACAACAAAATCACTGCTTACGCCGACGTATCCCTCGGCGCGCCCGATTTCTCTCATACAAATACGTCGGTAAACGCGTCTTTCGCATCGGGATAAGGACTGTCGACGGCGAAACGCACCGCGTACTTTATCTCTTCCTCGACGGCGTTTTCTATGCCGACCACATCGCTCTCATCGACCGCGTCGCTTTCCGACAGCAGCCGCGCGCGATAATTCTTTACAGGACAGCGCTTCATCCATTGTTCTTTCTCGTCCTTGTTCCGTCTTGACCTGTATTCGCCCGGATCGCCGACGTGATGGCCCTGCCAGCGATAGCTTTTGCATTCGATTATCGTCGGCCCCTTGCCGTCGCGCGCGCGTTTCACGGCTTTCGACGCCGCCTCGAAGACTGCGACCACATCCATACCGTCAACAACCGTGCCGGGAATGCCGTAGGCTTTGGCTCTGTCAGCCAAGTTCTCGGTGTTGGTCACGTCCCGAATGTCTACGGAAATACCGTAAAGATTGTTCTCTATCACATAAATAACGGGAAGCTGCCAAGCCGCCGCCATGTTGACGCTCTCATGAAATGTGCCCTCGTTGCTTGCCGCGTCGCCGAAAAAAGAAACAGCCACTTGCTTCGTTCCTTTGTATTTTGCGGCGTATGCCGCGCCCGTCGCAATCGGAATTCCGCCGCCCACGATTCCGTTCGCGCCCAGTATACCTTTGTCCATAGCCAAGATATGCATGGAACCGCCTTTGCCTTTGCAATAGCCGTCTTTCTTGCCGAGAATTTCAGCCATCATGCGGTCGAGCCGCGCTCCGCGCGCCACAAGATGTCCGTGTCCCCTGTGAGAGCTTCCTATATAATCTGTTTCATCGAGAGCGGCGCAAACACCGGCCGCTATGGCTTCCTCGCCCAAGTAAAGATGCGCGAGACCCGGCATCATTCCTTTTTTGTAGAACTCGAAAACTTCCTCTTCGAATCTGCGTGTACGGTACATTACTTCGTAGAATCCAAGCAGCTGCACCTTTGAAAATTTACTGTTCATAAAGCCTCCTTTGCGCGACGGCGGGAAACTGTCATATATCGGTTAAAAGCAAATCTTGTGCCGGAATGACATCGCGTCTGTTTCATACCTCGATCCGCGACCGGTCTATGTAACCAATACTTCGAAAAATCCGCCGAATATTTCCGAAACCCCCTTTTATTCGGCCCGGAAATGCATTATAATACAATTTGGCACATTATCATTGTGTATACAAAGGTGTATCATATTCGTGGTCACTCAAAAATGGCACATGTGAATTTTGTTGTACTTTGTCACATATTCGCGGCGGACTTCTCACTGTCAATTCTTGAAAGCAGGCATTGCCATGATCAATTATAATGAAGATTATCAGTCGAAACTTCACAGCGCTTGGGAAAATTTTATCGCGTGCGCGCCTTACGATTTTTCCGTCGTCCGTCCGGAGGTATTGGCTTCGTGGGATCGCTCGCGAAGCGCCGGCGTGGATCCGCTGCTCATCAAGTCTCTCGTCCTCAGCGAAAGCGATATAAACAGGCGCTTGGAATGCAACAGTCGAATGATCAAGATCGTGCGTTCATATATGGAACGCATACATTCCATAGTTAAGGATTCGGGATTCTATCTTATGCTTTGTGACCGCGAAGGGATCATTCTTGACATAATGGGCGACGAAAACGTAATAGACGAGGGGCGTTCCAACAGCAATCTGGTCGTCGGAGCGAACAGGAGCGAGTCGTTCGCGGGCACGAACGCCATAGGAACCTGTCTTACGCTCGGCAAGCCGATCCAAATCTGCGGCGAAGAGCATTATGTGCTGCCGCACAAGAAATACACGTGCAGCTCAAGTCCTATATTCACGGCCGACGGCGCTCTTACCGCATGTCTGACATTTGTCGGGCTCGGCACAGCCGGCCATCATATACACACGCTCAGCATGATCCTTTGCGCGGCGGACGGTATCAGCAACGAAATGAAAATTCGTTCCGCGTACGCGACGATCGAATCAATCAGCGCACAGAGAAACACTATTCTCGATTCAACCTCGTCCGGCTTTATACTCTTGGACGAAAACGACGTTATGATTCAGAGCAATCGCATAGCCCGCAAGATGCTCGGCATCGCCGACGGGCGCGAAGGCGACAATTTCTTTGACATGTTCTCCATAAACGACGCGTCCAAAAATGTTTTTCGCTTTTCCGAGTTGAAGGGCCCTACGTTCAATAAAGAAACGAATTTCTACGCCCGCAATTCCGGGATGCCGCCCATAAAACTCATTATGTCCGTAAATTTTACGGAAACGGAAGGAAGCAAAAACACTATCGTACGTCTCGAAGAGTCGGGGCAGGTGCACAGGCTTGTCAACAAGATCGGCGGATTCAGAGCGTTTTATACATTTGACAGCATCGTCGGCAATTCCGCCGCGCTGCGACAGGCCTTGGACATGAGCCGCAGGGCGGCGATGAGCACGTCGAACATTCTCATATTGGGTGAAAGCGGAGTAGGGAAAGAACTGTTCGCGCAGTCCATTCACAACGGCGGCGAAAACGCGAAAGGGCCTTTTGTACCTTTAAACTGCGGCGCGCTTCCGAAAGGGCTGATCGAAAGCGAACTGTTCGGTTATGAAGGCGGGGCGTTCACCGGCGCGAACAAAGACGGCAATCCGGGCAAATTCGAACTGGCCAACGGAGGCACCCTTTTCCTTGATGAAATCGGAGATATGCCGCTTGATGTTCAGGCCTCGCTGCTTCGCGTGATACAGACGCGCGAAATCATCCGTATAGGGGCGCGGTATTCGAAGAGAATAGACGTCCGCATCATAGCGGCCACACACCGTGATCTTTATGAATCGGTTATAAACAAGACGTTTCGAGAAGATCTCTATTATCGTCTGAACGTCCTCATAGTAAGCATTCCGCCGCTTCGCGAACGGGTAAGCGATGTGGCGGAATTGGCGGAAAGCTTCCTTCATTCCGTTTCGGCGCACAAATCGCAGTCTATGCGTTTCGCTCCGGAAGTGTATCCGTTTTTGGAATCGTACGCGTGGCCCGGTAATGTCAGGGAACTTGAGAACGCTGTGGAACGCGCTGTAAACGTAGCAGACGGAAGGGTTATCGGCCCCGAGCATCTGCCGCCGCACATCTTGAACTCGGCGACGTCTCCGGCCGCTGAGTTTCATGATATACGCGACCCGCGCCGCATGCGTTTCCCTGCGGTAAAACCGCGCCCGCACGGTCGCGACCTGATAGTGAGCAGTTTGCGGGAGAACGGCGGCAACGTAAAGAAAACAGCTGAAATATTAGGAGTAAGCCGCCGCACACTCTACCGAAAAATAGACAAATACTCTATAGACTGCTCGGATTTTCGCGAAACAAAATAATTATAAGCCCCGCAGCAAGCTGCGGGGCTCTAAAATCAGACAAACTCGGTACTCGGGCGTCTACCGCGCGGGGCTCAGCGAGAGCGCGAGACGCAGCGTCTGCTTCGTGGTATTCGCAATCGACCAATCCGCGCCTTTAGGCACTACAAGCGTGTCTTCCGCCTTCTTCATCGGGAGTTTCTCTCCGGCGACGGTCGCTTCGGCCTGCGCCTGGAACATGTAGGCGATGACATCCGCGTTCGGCGTGTTGAGCGACAGCTTCGCTCCCGGAAGCACGTCCACGATGTGGAATTCCTGCGTCGGCGAACCGCTGATCTTGGGCGAGGCCAACGTGAAGAACGTCACGCCGTCATTGCCGGGCTCCGTCGTGCCTTCCACATCATTGACGTTCTTGATGTAAGGTTCCGAAGCCTTGTAGCCCTGCGGACAGAGCGTGACAAGGAATTTCAGCGTTGCCGTTCCGAACGGGTACATCTCATGATCCATGCTGCCCGGCGTCCACATGATGTCGCCTGTTTCAAACGTGTAGCGCTTACCGTTCATCAGGGAGTAACCGTATCCGGCGAGGATGTAGAAGACGTGATCCGCATTCGGGTGGTTCGCAAGCAGCGCCGCGCCGCCCCATGTGATCTCGCAGGTCGAGAAGTACAGATAGGTCCAGTCCTTGCCGGTCGGATCATAGCCCATCGTCGCGGGACCCGCGAACGGCGCCGAATGCGCCATCACGTGCGCCGCCGGCTGCATCGCCTGGATATCGTAATAATTCTTTACGTAAGCCTTTGCCATTTTTTGTCCTCCTCAATTTAAATATTAACGTTTCACTTTTGCCCGTTAAAAAATACCTGCCGTCTATCTGACGAAATCGCTCTCCTCTTCAAGCAGTTTCGTAAGAATCGAGAAATCCATTTCGCCGTAGCCCTTCTCCGCCGCCAACTCGAGTCTGGATTTGGTGAGCTTCGTGCTTTCGAGGGAAACGCCGTACTGTTTGCCGACGGCTTCCGCCAATTTCAGATCTTTGATCATGAGCTTCACGCTGAACGCCGGCGCGTAATTACCCGCGCCGATGAGCGCCTTCTTGTAGTTCGTAAGCGGGGAACCGACCGCGCTTCCGGCTATGATATCAGCCGCCTGCTGCGCGTCCAAACCGGCCTTTTCGGCCAATACGACCGCTTCCGCTTCCATCTGCATTGTCGTCGCGATCATCAGGTTGAGGGAGAGCTTCATGACGCGCGCCTCATCCCCACCGCCGAGATAGAATTGATTGCCGCCCATTATTTCAAACAGGGGCAGGGTCTTATCATAGGACGCCTTGTCGCCGGAAGTGAGAATACCCAATGTGCCGGCCTTGGCAAGCGCTACGCTGCCCGTGACGGGCGCTCTCAAGAACTTACAGCCGGCAGCTTCCACTGCGGCGTTCACCTTTGAGGATTCCTCAACGGACACCGTGCTCATGTCGACGACGATCTTGCCCGGCGAAAGTCCCGCAACCAAGCCGTCGGCGCCCAAGGTCACAGCATGAAGCGTGGGGCCGTCCGCGACCATCGTGAACACAAAATCGCTCGCCGCCGCAGCAGCCTTTGGCGAATCCGCCAATACCGCTCCGGCGCCCACCAATTCGTCCGCCTTGGATTTTGTCCTGTTCCAAACCTGCAAATCGTGCCCGGCATCAAGCAGATTCTTGCTCATGGGGTTGCCCATATTTCCCAACCCGATCCAACCTATTTTTGCCATTACGCATTCCTCCTTCGAAAAATCAACGTACCGCCGAAAATTGATACAAAATCCCCCACGCATACGGTGACTATGACGCGCGCGGAACAATGTGAACGTCGTTTGATTTGACCTTATCTATGGTTATAAAAATTGACATCCGGGAAGCCCGCACGATGTAATCTCGTCCGACGGGAACTTCGTAATGATCTCGCACCCGTCCTTCTTGACGACAACTTCCTCCTCTATGCGCGCGCTGCCCGAACCGTCCTCGGCGGCGCACCACGTCTCCACGGCAAACACCATGCCTTCTTTCAATTCAAACGGATTTTCAAGCGAGAACAGCCTTGAAATGATGGGTTTTTCCCAAAGGCCGAGACCGATGCCGTGCGCGAATTGCAGAAGGAAGGCTTCCTCCTCATTCTTGAAACCGAGATCCGTGGCGGCGGGCCACATCTTCGCCACATCGGCCGTCGTGTTTCCGGCCTTGATCTGCGAAATGGAATCCTTGATCCATTTGGACGCCTTTTCATAAGCGGATCGCTGCGCCGCGTTCGGAACACCGCAGGAAAACGTCCTGTAATAGCACGTTTTATAACCGTTGTACGTATTGCCTATATCAAAATAAATCAGTTCGCCGGGCCGCACCATCCTGTTCGAGAATGTATGGCTGTGCGGATTTCCGCGTTCGCCGGATATGCTGTTTACGAACTCCACTAACTCCGATCCCCAATTGTAGAGCTTGAAATTGGCGATGGCGACCAATTCGTTCTCCAGTATCCCCGGGCGCAGCGCCTTGGCCAGATCATAATAGGCGGCGTCCACCATGGCGGCGGATTGTTTGAGAAGCTGTACCTCGTCGTCGGTCTTTATGATTCGGGCATCAAGCATGGCTTGCTGCCCGTCCACTATCTCTATATTCTTGCCTTCGAGCGCGCGGATAAGAGGTATATCCACGATATCCATGCCGACTTTACCCTTCACGCCGTACTCGTTCAGATATTGAGCTATTTGCTCGGCGACCTTTCCGACCATTCCGGCGCTTTCCGGTATGGAACCCCTCATCGAGCCCACAGCGGGCATGATGTGATCCTTGTCGAGCCAGTCCACCCGTTTGCGCTTGGAAGGCGCGGCGGAATCGAACAGAAACGGCTGTTCAACCCCGTCAATCAAAATGCAGTATCGGTTCATCTTGTTTCGATTCCATTCGCCGATATGAGTACCCGTTATGTATCGTATATTATCGAAATCATAACAGATAACCGCATTCAATCCGTAATTCTTGATGCTCTGACGCGCCCTTGACAGCCTGTCCGCCCTGAGCCGCCTGTAATCGACATTGGTTTCGAAATCTACGCCGTTCATTCCGGATCTTGGCATTTTCAACCTCCCTCTTAAACAATCTTCGCAATACGGTAATATATTAACCGCTCTGTGCGGCATCGCAGTTCTGACTATAAGATGTAAAGCAACTACTGTGCCAAAATATAAAGCATCGCGGGCGGAGCGCCGTTCCGCCCGCGCGTATCGGCGCTGAAAAATTTCTGCATTCGGAATTTTTCTGCTGATGCGTTATGATTATTTGCCGGCTCTATTGAAAATTTACACAACATGTGACATAATGAACCATATGGCACATTTTCGTGTCAAAACGTTGCCGCATTCGAACAAGCCGACCAAGGGAGATATGCGTATTTATGTATTACTATGAAGATGAATATCAGCGACTAGTCGCGGAGCTTTGGAATCGTTACATAAAAAACGGTGAAGATATGCCCGAAGAAGCGCCTCACGGTATCCGCCCGCTCATCTTTGAATCATGGAAACGCAGCCGCCGTCACGGCGTATCATATCCGGACGTAAAAAACGCCCTGCTAAGCGACGCCAAGCTTTCGAAAATAATCGCCCAAAACGAACAGCTCATGTCGGTGGCCCATTCCTACATCCGAAATCTGTACGCCCTTGTGGCGGGCTCCAATTTTATAATCGCGCTCACGGACAGCAGCGGGAATGTAATAGATCTGGTCGGCGTGGAAGGCATGATCGAGACGCGGGCCAAGAAGAGCTCGCTCGCAGTAGGCTGCAACAGGAGTGAAAAATATTCCGGCACCTGCGGCATAGGAACCTGTCTGACTCTAAAAACACCCGTGCAGATCTGGGGCTACGAGCACTACATAGAACCGCATCACCGCTATGTATGTTCCGCTGCGCCCGTCAAGAACAAATGCGGCGAGATCATCGCGTCCATAGACGTCATAGGCCCCGACGAAGCAAGCAGCCCGCATACGCTCGCTATGGTGTGCGCGGCCGTCGACGGCATTGAAAAGGAATTGAAAATGCGCGACGCGTACGAAAACCTTTTCGTCCTTAACAACCAACTTGCCGCCGCCCTCGAAACCATAAATTCCGGCATCATCATGTTCGACGGCGCAGGCACAATCACACAGCACAACAAACACGCCGCCGGCATGCTGTCGGCGAACAACGATATGCACGGCCGCAATATAACGGATATCGTGACGTCGGACGCGCGTTTTTCGCGTTTGACCGATCTCGACGAAAATATCGCCGATTCCGAAATCACAGTAGTCACAGGCGCGGGAGCAAAGCTCAATCTGTCCGTTTCCGTGTCCGTGATACGCAATGAACTGGGTGAAAAACGTTCCACCGTTCTCGTTTTGGACGAACAGCGCAAGCTGCACAAGATAGCGGCAAGGTTGAGCGGTTTCACCGCGAATTACACGTTCGGCGATATCATAGGCTCGTCCGACGATATAACGGAAATCAAGCATCTGGGGCGCATTGCGGCGAAAAGCGATTCGACAGTTCTGATTCTCGGAGAGAACGGCGTAGGCAAGGATATGTTCGCGCAGGCGATACACAACGCGGGCAAGCGCTCGAAAGGGCCTTTTATTCCCATAAACTGCGCATCACTGCCCAAAGGATTGGTTGAAAGCGTATTGTTCGGATATGAAAGTCACTCATTCACCGGCGCGCTCAAAAACGGGCAGCCCGGCAGATTCGAGCTCGCTGACGGCGGAACGATATTCCTTGACGAAATCGGTGATATGCCTATGGAATTGCAGGCTTCTCTTTTACGGGTTCTGCAATCAAAGACCATTACAAGGATAGGCGGGAAAAATTCGATCGCCGTGGATGTGCGCGTCATAGCCGCGACAAACTTAGACTTGGCCGCGCTCGTCGAAAAGAAGCGTTTCCGCCCGGATCTCTACTACAGACTGAATGTACTCAACTTCCAAATGCCGCCGCTCCGCAGACATATTTCCGACATACCGTTGTTGGCGGCGCATTTTATTGAAATCTGCAACGCGAGAATGGGCTCATGCGTGAAAGGGATATCTGAAGGAGCAATGCGCCGTCTGAAGGAATACGACTGGCCGGGCAATGTGCGTGAATTGGAAAATATCATTGAACGGGCAATGCACGTCATGGATACGGACGGCGATATAATAACGGAAAATGAATTGAGCGGAGAAGTGACGGGCGGAACGCGGCGAAAGCAACCCTTGACTTTCACGCGCGACGAGCCGGACGCCGTCCGCGTTCCGGCGCCGAACGACGATGAATACTCCTTGATCGCGTCCGCGCTCTCGAGGGCGCACGGCAACGTAACCAAAGCGTCGTCCGCCTTGGGCATATCCAAAAACACCCTTTACCGCTGCATTCGCAGGTACGGAATTCAAGCGGACGACTATAGGCTCTGACCCGCGAAACCGGAACATATGGGCCCGCCGGCGAAAGGCGAGACAACCGCGGTCGCCGGTCAAAGCTCAAACGGTCACGATTCAGATGTCGTAATAATCATTCGCGTCGTCTTCCGCGTTTTTCTCTGTACTGAACGCGTTCAGCACATTGCCGCCAAGGTGCTTTGCCGCCACCGCATACGACAATATTTTCTGCCAGTACGTTACGATCACAAGCAACGCGCCCACGGAAGCCGCTAAAACCGAGCCTATTATGGCAGTCCATTTGATAAATTTCCGCATTTTGTTCTCCTTCCTAAGGGGGATGTTACCACTCAACCCTGAAACCAATCTCCGAAAAAAAATCCTCGATCGGTTGAATAGTTTCGATTTAAACTTTTGAGCATTAACCCAATTTTGATCATTAACCCAAAACAGCTCCCATCCATTGGACGAATTGCCTCATAAAGTCCGACATCCCGCTTTGCTCATATTCGATCACGCTTGACAACGCCGTAACCGCGTACATAAGACCGAGCCGCCATTGTATCTTCATGATATCGCTCATGGATCCGGCGCGCGCTCCGGGCGTGAGTCCGCCCTTCAATATGCGCGCTTCGGGAAATCCGACCAGCGGTATGAGCAAAGGCATCAGAAACAGACCGGCCCTGAAATACACGAGCGCCGCAGCAAGTACGATCAACGCCGCCAAGACCGTCAGGCAGACGTGAAGCGTCACGCTGTTTTTGCGGCCTATCATAACCGGAAGCGTTATTCGCTCCGCGCCCGAGTCGCGCTCTATATCGGAAGCGTTGTTCGTAAGCATTATAAGCCCTATGGACAGGACGACGGGAAGGCTCAGAGCAAGGATCCTCCAATCCAACGCGCCCGTAAACGCATAAACGCAAGCGAATGTTATAACGCCTCCCATCGCTGCGCCTGAGACGGCCTCGCCAACGGGGAGCGCGGCAATAGGGCTTTTTCCGAAAGAGTAGAGCGTTACGATGAGCGCGCCGGCCGCACCGAAAACGATCAGTTCTGCGCCGGCCGTAAAGAGCGCGTACAGTCCGAACAGGAACGCAAAAAGTAAAAACCCGATGCCCGTGCACAGCGCAAGCTTGGGATCAAGCTTATTGTATATGATCGACGCGTCCGAGGGATCCGTGCAGTTTTCCTGTGTATCAACGCCTTTTACGAAATCCGTGTAATCGTTCAAGGTATTGACGGCGCATTGCAGACATACGGACGTCAGCAAAAGGGAATAAAACAGCGGCGCGGAAAACATCCCGTACATTGACGCCGAAAACGCCGCTGCAAGCAGCACAGGAACGATGCTCGCCCCCCATGTATGCGGCGCCGCCAATTCGACGACCGCTTTGAAACGCAATCCGCGCAAAAAATCCGCTCCGAGAGGCGCCGCGCGGGTCTCAACCCTATTTTTCATCGGGCAAATCGTCCAACTCCGACATTGTAAAAACAGGGCCGTCCAAGCACACGTATTTGCTGCCAATGTTGCAGCGTCCGCATTTGCCGACCCCGCACTTCATTCTCATCTCCAATGTGGTTATGACATTTTCTTTGGAAAACCCCATCTTCATGAGACTCGCGAGGCAGAATTTGATCATGATGGGCGGCCCGCACAGCACTACCGCCTTGTTCTCCGGGGAAAAGGCCTTTTCCTCCAGATACGTCGGCACAAAACCGACGTGTCCGTCCCAACCGTCTTCCGCGTTGTCTATGGTGATATGCACATTGCAGCGCGAGGGCCAATTTTCGAAGATGTCGCTTTTGAAGACCAAGTCGCCGTAAGACCGCGAGCCGTACAGCACATCCAGACTGCCGTAATCCTCGCGATGTTCGAGCGCATAGCGTATAAGCGAACGCACGGGCGCAAGGCCTATACCGCCGCCCACGAAAAGCAAATCTTTCCCTTTGATGTCTTCTACCGGAAAATGGTTGCCGTAAGGCCCGCGCACGCCTATCAAATCGCCTTCCGAAAGACTGTGCAGCGCTTCTGTCAGCTGTCCCACCTTCTTAATCGAAGATTCTATCCAATCGTCGTCCTTTGCCGTTACGGAAAACATCGCTTCGCCCACCCCCATGACCGACAGCATCGCAAGCTGTCCCGGCATGGGGTCAAACGGTTTGGCGCCGTCCGGCGTCTGTATGCGAAATGTTTTGACGTCCGGTGTTTCTTCCGTAATGCGTATCACCCTGCACATACACGGCAGCAACGGATTGACCGCCCGCCCGTCCGCGTTCTTCGCTTCAATATTCGCTGCACGTATTGACTCAGCCATCCGCGCGCACCCCCTCCGATATAATATCCATCGCTCTTGTGACGTCAAGGTTTGCCGGGCATTTGTCAACGCAGCGACCGCAGCCTACGCAGAGCGTCACGCCGTACCTGAGATTGAAATACGCCAACTTATGCAAATACCTGTTGCGCAGCCGTTCTTTCTTGCTCGGGCGCGGATCGTGCCCGCCCGCCATGCGGCTGTAATCCGAGAACATGCAAGAATCCCAACAGCGGAAAGCCGTACCCGAAGCGCCGTGATTTTCACGTCCTATATCAAAGCAGTAACACGTCGGGCATATGAAGCTGCAACAACCGCAGCCCAAGCAGGCCTTGGAAAGCTTATCCCACATCGGATCGTCGAAGCGGGCGACAAGCTTTTCGGGCAAGTCCTTGTCCGCGCGCGCCTTAAAATCGCAAACGACGCTGCCGGACGCCTTTGACGCTTTACCCGTTTCCTTTGAAAGGAGAGACTTCCAGAGCCGTGTTATCTCTTCGCCTTTCTCGGTATTTGATTTTACCGTATACGCGTCGCCCCGGTCATTCAACACAATATCCGCGCCCGGCGCGTCGTTCGGAGACAGCCCCATGGAATCGCAAAAACATGTGCGCGCCGTCTCGGTGCAGGCAAGGGCTATCGTCGTCAATCCGTCACGTCTCGTCTTGTAATAACTGTCCGTATAACCGCTTTCCAAAAACGCGTGATCGAGGTTTTCAATACTCCTGACGTCGCAGGGGCGTATGCCGAATACCGTTTGCTTTTTGTTTGACGATATTTCCGAGATATTGCCTGTTTTCACGTTATAGTCGTACATTTTTTCGCTCCTCGGAAAGAGCAAATCCTTAGGAGGCAGACTTGTATTCGCGGAGAGACAAGGTTCCGCGACGCCGTCCCAAAGTTTGAACACGGGCGCTCCGTCGTTCGAAACAGGGAGAATGACGTTTGACGCGCCGCGCAGCAGCAAGAGAGCCTCCGTAAGTTTGTCTTTTTTTAATTCCATGAACGCGCCCTCCTACATAAACTCATCCTTGTCGTCGAGATCGAAGCGGCCCAAGTAATTCTCACTCGTTGCGTCCATACCGCATTCGTATTCGCCGGTCAGCTCGTTGATATCCTTCAATATCTTCTGCGTCTGCCCCATGATAGGAAGATTCATCGGGCAAACGCGTTCGCATTCACCGCATTCTATACATCTGTCGCCCACATGGAAGGCACGCGTAACGCCGAATATCTGATTGTCGGAACGGCTGTGCTGCTTGCCCTGAAAACCCGTCTTACTCATATCGGCGTAACATTCGCGGCAATTGCACGCGGGGCAGACGTTTCGGCAAGCATAGCAACGTATGCAGCTGTCATATGTCTCGCCCCAGTATACGTACCGTTCGTCCGGAGACATGGCTTCGATATCCTTCACCCGGTCAAAGCGTCCCGCCGCCGGCGGCGGATCATCTTCGGGCGTCCAAAGCAGGACGTCGTACAGTATCGGATTCCTTTCACGGCACAGCGTGCAGCGATCGGATTTTTTGCCGTCGCAAGGCACGCCTATGAGGTACACGTTCTCGCGCTTTATCTGGTTGTCTTTCAGCAGCCTGTTTATCGCCCTGCTCTCGCAGCCGCGGGTGAACAGTCCGATTTTTTTGTCCGGGTATTTGTCGTCAAGCAGGTATTTCGCAAGACTGTTTATCGCGTATTCGTTCCAGACAAAGGCGCCGGCGCCGGCCGGATCCTCTACGAAGATCGGCGTTGTTCTGTCGTCGAAGCGCGTTTCACCCCAACCGATGACATAACCCGCTTCGCCGTCGCGCAAGAGCTTTTCGGCGCATTGCCGCATTTTTTCCTGTTTTTCACTCATGTGCCCGCCTCCGCGCTCTCGGTTATGCGAAACTCTTCGCGATATTTGACGTTAGGCCCCAATTTTTTTACATGCTCCGACACCTCCGCCGCGGTATCCCTGAACTTTGCCGCTTCGGAACCGGATATCCAACGCGCGTGGAAGCGTTCCGGATCGATTCCGTTGTATTCCAAAAGCCGTTTCATGATCATAAAGCGGCGGCGCGTAAAGTAATTGCCCGTGGAATAATGGCAGTCGCCCGGATGACAGCCGCACACCATGACGCCGTCGCAGCCCTTTTGGAAAGCGCGCAAGATGAACTGGGGATTGACCCTCCCCGAGCAGGGAACGCGGATCACATGCACATTCTCAGGATACTTCATACGATTCAAACCGGCCAAATCCGCGCCCGTATACGTGCACCAATTGCAACAAAACGCGACGATAGCGGGCTCAAAACTCTTCTCTACAGGCACAGTGCGTCCACCTCCTCCAATATTTGCTTGTTTCTGAATCCCAACAGGTCAAGAGCTCCGGTGCGACAGGCGGAAGTACAGGCGCCGCAACCCTGACAGAGACCGGAATTGACGTTCGCGACCTCTCTCTTTATGCGTTTCGCGCCGTGCCTGTCGTCTATCTCCAACAGCGTTACAGCCTTGTATGGGCAGATGCCGACACAGACGCCGCAACCGCTGCACTTGTCGCGTTCGACGGCGCTGATCATCGGGGAAGTCTCCATCTCGGACTTGTTCAGCAGTCCTATGACCTTAGCGGCTGCGGCGGACGCCTGGGCCACCGTATCGGGGATATCCTTGGGGCCCTGACACGTACCGGCAAGAAATACGCCGCCGACTTGGGTTTCCGCCGGCCGCAGCTTCGGATGGGCCTCCTGCACCCAGTTGTTCACGTCGCGCGCTGCGCCGAGCAGCGACGTCAGCTCAGCGATTCCGGGCGAAGGCTCCATCGCCGTTTCGAGTATGACCATGTCGGCTTTCACGCTTACCTGCTCTCCAAGCAGCGAATCCTCGCCGCGGCACACCAATTGCCCTTCTTCCTCGTATATCTTCGAGACCCTGCCCCGCACGTATACGGCGCCGTCCATGCGTGTTTGGTCATAAAACTCTTCATAACCCTTGCCCGGCGTTCTGACGTCTATATAGAATATGAACACCCGCGTTCCGGGCAATTTTTCCAATATTTGATGCGCGTGTTTGGCCGCGTACATGCAGCAGGCCCGCGAACAATAGCTTTTGCCTTTATTGGGATCGCGTGAGCCGACGCATTTCACAATGACTACCGTCTCCGGCTCTTTGCCGTCGGACGGGCGCACTATGTGCCCTTCGGTGGGGCCCGCCGCGTTGACGGTGCGCTCAAACTGCAGACCGGAAAGTATGTCCTTATAGCGCCCTCCGCCGTATTCGCCGTACATGGAGGGCCAGTCCACAAGCTGATAGCCTGTAGCTATGACTATGGCGCCGAAGTTGTCCGTTATCGTCCTGTCCTCGTCCTCGTAATTGACGCAGCCCAAAGGACACAACTTCGCGCATATACCGCACTTGCCGCCTTTCAGCAGACGGCAGTTTTCTTTGTCTATGATGGGCTTCGAAGGCACCGCTTGCGGAAAAAGCTTGTATATGGCCGGGCGCGTCGAAAGGCCGAGGTTGAATTCGCTCTCAACCTTGACGGGGCACTTTGTTTCGCAAAGCCCGCATCCCGTGCATATGTCGTGATTGACATATCGGGCCTTCTGCTTTATGCCAACCTCAAAGTTGCCTATATAGCCGCTTACGCTCTCAACCTCGCATGACGTCATGAGCGTGATGTTCGGATGCGCGCCCACGTCCACCATCTTGGGCGTGCTGATGCAGGCGGAGCAGTCAAGCGTCGGAAACGTCTTGTCAAGCATAGCCATTTTGCCGCCTACCGAGGATTCGCGCTCCAAGAGTACGACCTCGTGACCGGCGTCCGCTATATCGAGAGCCGCCTGTATTCCGGCTATTCCCCCTCCTATGACCAAGGCTTTTTTCGTGATGGGAATCGTCTGCGCGTAAAGCGGTTCGTTCTTTGATATCTTGGAAACCGCCATGCGCATAAGGTTCACAGCTTTTTCCGAAGCCCTGTCTTTGTCGACGTGCACCCAAGAACATTGCTCTCTTATATTGGCTATTTCGAGCATATACGGGTTTATACCCGTATTTTTCAACATTTTGCGGAATGTGGTTTCATGCATACGCGGCGAACACGACGCTATGACTATCCTGTCCAAGCCGTGCTCGCTGATCGAATCCTTGATCATCTGCTGCCCCGGCTCCGAACACATATACTTGTAATCCGCCGCGTACGCGACGCCCGGCAACTCTCTCGCCGCCGCGATAAGCTTGTCGGGATCCACGACGCTCGCTATATTTGTGCCGCAATGGCAAACAAAAACTCCTATCCTGCTCATATCGCAACACCACCCTCGGAACGGCGCAGCGCCGCAGCCAACGCCTTCGCCGCCGGCACGTGATGCGCGTCAAGCGCAATGTGACGCGCGGACGCGCCCATCGCGACGGCAAGCAATTCGGAAACTGAAAACACGGGGATGGAACTCCTGCCGGTATTTTTCCTGTAGCCGTCCTGCCGCATTTCGAGATTCAGATTGCACATGGGACAGGCGGTCACAATAACCTCGGCGCCGCTGAGCTGAGCATTCTTCAATATGCGCCAAGAAAGATCACGCGTAACGGAGGCCGCGTCGTTTTGGTGCGCCGCGCCGCAGCATTCCGTCTTGAAGGCCCAATCGACGGTTTCCGCCCCGGTGAGCGCTATGATCGCGTCCATCGACTGCGGATTTTCACGATCCGGCGCGCCCGTTATGAGCGCGGGTCTTACGTTGAGACAACCGTAATAACACGCGACTTTAAGGCCCTCAAGCTTGCGCTTAATCTTTCCTTTTATCGCTTCTGTGACGTCTTCCCTTGACAAAACATCAAGGAAATTATAAACCTCGCGCCGCGCTTCATACGGCATGTCTATCACGTTTTCAATCAGGTATTTTGCCGCCTTGTCCGTGCGTATCTTGTGCATGGCAAGCCGCAGACGGGCATAGCATGACGCGCAGCCCGTAACGATGTCCAACTCGGGCTCTTTTAATTCCGCCGTTGCGAGCGAGCGGGCCGGCAAGGCTATGCCCATAAGCTCGCTGAGCGTATGAGCCGACGTCGCGCCGCAGCAGTTCCAATCTTCGATCTCGACTAATTCCACGCCTATGCGGCTCATAACGTACTCCGTGGCAAGCCTGTAGGATTTTGCCGTGCTTTCCATTGAGCATCCCGGAAAGTATGAATATCTCATTTTAACATCCCTTCCTTTTTCACGAGCGGACGGAGGACAGCTTCTCGGCGCGCTCTATCATTTTCTTTATGCTCTCGCTTTTTTGGGTCTCATGCGGCTTGATTTCGATCAGTCCGTGCTTTAGCATATGCGGCACGCTCGACATATCCTGAAGCGGTTTGAACGCAATCATATTGTAGAGCCCGGCCAGCAGCATTTCGTGATTCCTGCCGAACATCTTGAGATTTGCAATGAATACCTCGTTCAGAACCTTGGAATCCCTGCGTTCATATCCCATATCCGACGCAAGGTAACGAGCCTCTTCCATCAGCGCCGGCAAATCCACATCGTGCGGACAGCGTTCCACGCATGTGTGACAGCCGGTGCAAAGCCATATCGTGTTGCTTTTCAATATCCTTTCGAGAGAACCGATCTGCGCGCAACGCATCACGCCGCGCGGCTTCAGATCCATGGCTCGCGCCATTGGGCAACCGCCCGTGCATTTGCCGCACTGATAGCAGTCGTACTGCCGCACGCCGGCCTTTGCAAGAAGCGAATCCAATTTTTCGTTTGTCATTCCGTCATCGCCTTTCTTTGAGATGCAACCGATTATGAATTGTCCGTCAGCGCGGACAGCAATTCCTCCAAGGCCGCCTTTTCTCCCGTTTCGGGGAGCGGCGCCAACGCGGCGTTTGCACGATCCGCGTATTCCTTCATAAGCTCTCGCGTACGCTCCGCGCCCCCGGATTCGCGCAGCCATTTCATGATCGCGAGCAAGTCCCCGTCTGTCTTGTCGCGTTTTGTCATCAGAAAAACGCATTCCGAATCAGGAGCCTTGCGCATAGCGCAGAGCAGCGGGTAGTTATATATGCCCCGGCGCGGATCCTGAAATACCGGCTTTCCGTCATTTTCCGTCTCTTCACAGTCGAGCAGATCGTCACGCAGCTGAAACAGCATCCCGAGCGCGTGTCCGTACGCGCCGAGAGAACTCTCATGTTCGGCGGACAAACCCGCAGCCCTTGCGCCGGCGAGACAGCTTCCTTGCATGAGCCGCGCCGTCTTGCGCTCTATGCGTTCAAAATATTCCGCGTCCGTCCGCGGCGCTCCGCCGTACTCCATCCTTAGCTGCTGTAACTCACCGAGACACATCTCCATGGGTATTCCGGCCAATATCTCATACACTCCGGGTTTATCGCAGCTTTTCAGAATTTTTAAGGCTGCGGCAATCAGGTAATACGCGCACTGCGCGGCGAAACGGTTGCCTTTCACGGCGTTGACGGTTGGCTTGCCGCGCCGCGTGAACGCGTTATCGACGATATCGTCATGTACAAGCGAAGCCGTGTGTATCATTTCAATAACCGCCATAAGCGCCGCCGCATCCCTATCCGAAATACAGCCGAATCCGGACGAGAAAAAGAGCAACATCGGTCGCAGCCGTTTTCCGCCGCTCATGAGCGCGCCGTATACGCAATCGTCCATATCCGTCTTGTCGCTATGCGCGAATTTTTCGCGAAAAAGCGTCTCCATATCGACGATGCGCGCCTTCAATATTTCACGCGCGGTCTCGCGCTCCTCACTTCGGCATTTGCCAAGCCCGACAAATGTTCCGTTCATGAGAAGGTATGCTCCAAATATTTTTTGCAAATTTTGTCTATAAAATCCAGATACTCTTTCAAGTCAAATTTTTCCCGTAAACGCGCGCCGCTGAGCGCTTTTTCTTCAAGCCGCGCCGCCATTTCGTCGACAATCGGACTGTTTTTGAGCGGAAGAACAAGTTTTACGGCAAGGCTCACAAAATAATCGCTCAACAATACGCGCGCGCCGTCGCTTCCGTTTTCTGTTTCGTACAGCTTGCGCGACAGGAAAAAGGCCGTAAGAGCCGCCGTTATTTCGTTTGCCAAAGCGGCGCCGCCCAGAGCCTTGCGCGCGCGCGCGGCCACGACTTCGGTTTCGTCGCCGGCGGGCAAATCAAAACCGAATTCACTCATCAGCAAATAACCTTCGTCAAGATAATCACCGGCGCTCATGTCCTTCATTTTACATAAAGCGTACCGATATCGACGCTCGAATCATCTATTTGCAAACTGACCGAAGCCTTTCCGCGCCCCGGCAGCTCGGCCTCAATGGTGTACTTGCCGCTCGACGGCTCTACGGCCTCAAAGCGAAAGTCTCCGAACGCGTTCGTCCTGACCTTCGATACCGCGTTCCCGTCCTTGAAAAGTCGCACCTCCGCGTTTTTCGCGCAGGTCTCGGTCTCATGATCATAATACGCGACCTCTCCGGCCACGAAGCATTTGTCAAAGCGCTGCAGATTTTTGTAATACACGCGCGGCCCCGCCGCTTCGGGTATAATAGCCCTCAAGCCCTTTGATTTTGCTAATTTTTTGAATTCGGCGTCTTCAAGCCTGACCACCCTCAGAGCCTTCAGCGGACAGGATTGCACACAGCGGGGTTCCTCCCAACCGTCGTCCAACAGATGCGCGCAAAACGTGCATTTCTGCGCGGCGCCTACCTCTTCGTTCCAACTGATGTTTCCGTAAGGGCAGGCGTTCACAAGTTCGGGTTTGTCCTTCGCGCGCGCCGGGTTCAAAAGCACGACGCCGTCTTCGCGCTTGACCACGGATTCGGGCGCGTTCGCCGCGCAGGGCGCGGCGGCGCAGTGATTGCACATTTTGGGCCTGTAGGCCACATCCATCCTCGGATACGAACCTCTGTCCCTCTTCTCCATTACGATCCACTTCTGATCGTTCTTCCGTTGGCAATCCGTATATGGAAGCCAGTTGTTCCCAACGTGCTCGTCCTTGCAGGACAAAAGACAGGTATAACAGCCTATGCACTTATCCACATCAAAGACTATATGCCACTTTTTCATAGCGCTTCCCTCTGCCTTTCACCGGTTTTCCCCGCTGCAGCCTGTTTTGAGCCCGCGCGGCTCTCGTCCCATTTGCGAACCTCCACAAGACAGGAATTCGGCGCTATGCCGTGCGCGTGCTTTGAAAGCGGCTTGCTGGGCGTCAGAATATTGATGCAGCCGTTGCGATCCGCCGACTTGCCGGGTTCTCCCACCGGCCTGTAATCGGCGCAAGACTCGTGGGCGTGTATCACGCCCTCCGATATCCTTTCCGTTATTTCAAGTCCGCACAACACGCTGCCGCGGTCATTGAAAAGCTCCACAATATCGAGAGCTTTGAGCCCCCTCGACGCGGCGTCCTTTGGATTCATGCGGCAAATCCAGTAATCAAAACCGTCTATGCGCAGCCTGTGTTCGGCGATCTCGTTCATAAAGCCCTTCTTTCCGTCTTGCATCGTATGGAAGCTGTACCTCGGATGCGTGGAAATGAGCTGCAAGGGGAAGTGTTTGCGCGCCTCGCTCGAATAACCCTCCCATGAAGGTATGTACTTTACTATGGGCGGCCGCTCGTCGTCGTCCGGCGCGAAACGCTTCAGCGTTTCGCTTTCGAATTCGAACAGGCCCGTCTGCGTCTGCAGACCCTCGCCGTAGCGACCGTAGTATTCGCTCGGCAATGGGGTCAATTCCGGCGTATCTTTCTTTTTGGCGTCATGGAACCATCTGTACGCGACCGGATCGCGTCTGTCTCCGGGCAGAGGCGGCACAACATAGTATCCCTTTTGCAGGAATTCTATCCAACCCATCACCTTGGGCATATCGCTGGCTTGGTATACGCGCTGCACCCAGTCGTAGTCCGTATTGCCTTCGTTCAATACCTGCCCCAAACCGAGGCGGTTCGCCAACTCCGAATATATCTCGAAGTCCGGCTTGGATTCGCCGAGAGGCTCTATGCACTTGTGCTGTATATGGATAACGCGATGATTGTTTTGCAAATAGGCTTTTTCGATATAGCCGCCGCAGTTTGCGGTTTCCGCTATATCCCAACGTTCAAAGTTTGTGCAAGCCGGAAGAATAACATCCGAGAAGCGCGTTTCGCCTTCCATCCAGATGGATTGATTGACGACGAATTCGAGACTGTCGCAGCGATACATATTTACGAAGCGATTCGAGTTGGGCTGCGTGCCTATATGGGAACCGCCGAATTTGTAATACATCTTGCAAGGATTATGCCCGGGCAGCGGATATTTCATAGTCAAAAACTGCGAGTTTTGCGAGTAGACGCCGGCGATGTGCGCTTCGGTCTTCCTGTCCATGATCGCTTCGGGAATGCGTATGCGGGGAATAGCCTGTTGGTTTGAATTGACGCTGGGGCTTTGCGGCATACGGTTATAAACGTTGACGCCCGCTCCCGTAGCTATGTAGTCTCCGGACATGCCGCCTTCGGCGTAGCCCGGGAAGTAAAAATGCGTATCGAGCGGCGTACCGTGCTGCAAACAGCCGAAGTTGACTCCCGGCTTGCCCCAACCCTGCATCGCTATAAGGCAGACCATGGCGCCCGCCCATTCCGTGCCGTAGGCCTGTCTGCCCGCGCCGCCGAAGGAATGCAGCGCGCCGGCCGCCAAATACGTACGCTTTGAGCCCCATTCGCGCGCCAAAGCGGTGACTACGCGCGCGGGCACGCCCGTTTCCTTTTCCTGCCATTCGGGAGTCTTGGGTATGCCGTCGTCCTCGCCGGTGACGTATTTTGCCCACGCGTCAAAGCCGTGGGTGCGCGTCGCAACGTATTCTCTGTCGTAAAGCCCTTCCTTGATCCATACGTACGCGATAGCGACAGCGAGAGCCGTATCGCTTCCGGGTCTCGGCGCGATCCAGCGCCCGCCGGTAAAATGCGCCGTGCAGTTAAAGAACGGATCTATGTGCACCACGTCTATGCCGAGCTCTTTCAGCCACGCTCTGCGCACCGTTCCTTCCGCCGCGCCGTAAACGCCGCTTGTGGATTCGGGATCCGCCGACCAGAACACTATCATCTCGGAGTTCTGCATGCAGTCCTCCACAGTATTGTAGTATTCCGCGCCGCCGTTGCGCGCGCTGCCGCCGTAATGATGCACGGCGCCCCAGGCAAAGCCTTCCCAACTGTCGGGGTTGCGCGCGTCAAGCGTCGCTCCTATGCAGTTGAAAAAACGTCGCGTGATACTTGTATAGTAACCGACGTTGCCCCATGTATGATGGCTGCCCGATGTATGGAACACCGCGCCCGGCCCGTAGGTTTGCCGCACGCGTATGATCTCCTTTGAGACTATGTCGTAGGCCTCCTCCCAACTGATGCGCTCATAGCCCGATACGCCGCGGTTCTCGTAATTGCGTTCGCCGTTCGGGTCGAAATCCACACGCTTCATAGGATAGAGAATCCTGTCGGGAGAGTATACGAGCGATTTGCAAGCCATGGTATGCGGGGAAACCGTCGTGCGTTTCGGCGGTGTGAAGCGTTTGCCCTTTGCCTCTATAGTCCAAGGCGCCGCGTCCTTGTCGTCGAAGTCTATGGGGGTGATGCGGACTATTCTGCCGTTCTTCACATAAACGAACACCGCGCCGCCGTTGCTTCCGTTAACATAGCGCATCTCGCCGTTCGGCATCTTCGTCCCGTAGACCTTTCCGTAGATTACGGGCGCCGCGAATACCTTGAGCAGCAGAGACGAGAACCAGTCAGAATCCTCGTCTTTTCCCTCAAGCACGAGGGATCCTGTTTTTGCCGCGTTCACAAACGCCATCTGATCCCGGATTATGAATGTGAGTCTGCGCGCGATATCCCAATTTTCAAATTGCATCGTGATATCCGCGTCCGGGAACACGCCGCCCTTGCTTTTTACATTTCCTTTTTTGAAAATCAGGAGACGCCCGAACGAATTGTCCCTCAACTTTAACTGGACGCGTATGTCGCGCTTGGACAATTCTTTTTTGAATTCGGGGAATGTGGCCGCAAGCAGGTTCAGCGTCTTGTCCAACGCAAACATAGTTCCGCCGAACATGACTTTGTCAAAGATTTCATTCAAATTCAAATTCATGACCAACATCAATCCTTTCCGAAATTCCTTTGTGATAAGGGATCAAAACAGCGATGCGAAACGTCGCCGCGAAATCAGTGATAACAGTCACAGCTTTGGAACGCAGACTACAGCAAAGCGTGAAAACACACTCCACACTTTTGTCGGCAAAACAGAAAAATCGAATATACGAAATTCAGACACAACGCACACAAACTTAGTACAATTGAATTGTACAAAAATTCAAAGAATATGGCAAGGTGAGAAATCACAGTCAATTGTGGCTGCTTTTGTGACGCGTCACAAAAACAAAACCGCCCTGAGGTGATTTCGCCGCAGGGCGATTGTTTGAACGGTTTTGGCGGATACTGTGGAGAAGTAAGCCCGCGATCTACGACTCGCGTTCCGCTTCGGAAGCGGGCGCGGGAGCGACGGGAACCTTGGCAAGCGATTTGCCGAGCCAACGTCTCGCGGACAGGATTTCAAATCCGAATTTTTCCTGAACAGTGCCCACTATACCCTTGGGCGCGACAAGTATAACGGCGACGGCTATAACTCCGAGTATAACCATATTCAGGCTGCCTATCTGTGAAAGCGTGGACAGGTACTGGCTCAGAAAAACGTATATAATGCCGCCCACGATCGGGCCGGCTATAGTGCCTATACCGCCTATAACGACGATGAACACCGCCGCGACCGTCCAGCTTATGCTGAAGGACGCATAAGGCTGAACCCAAACTTGACTCATATAGAACACGCCGCCGCAGACGCCCGTTATAAAACTCGAAATAATCATGCAGTACAGCTTTGACTTGAACTGCGGTACGCCCGACGTCGCGGAAGCGCTGTCGTTATCGCGTATCGCGAAAAGTCCGAGACCGAGTTTTGAGCGTAAAAGTACGACGATCACAATCGTCGTTATAACGACGAGTACGATGCTGAAATAGTATATTTGCGCCGTCACGAGCTTTCGCGCCTCGGTTATGAACAGACCCTGACCCTTACCGAGGAAACTGACGGTGGCGACAATGAGAAGCATGGCTTCGGCGAACATCCATGTGGCTATCGCAAAATACATGCCCTTCATACGAAGGAGCAGGTATGACAGACCCACGGCTATGATAACGGAAACTATACCTCCCATAATCAGACCGACAACCAAAGGCAAGCCCAGATTTGTGGACGCCACGGCCAACGTATAACCGCCCACGCCTATATACATCTGCTGCCCGAGCGATGTGAGTCCCGAATATCCGGCAAGCAGATTCCACATATGACCAAGCGTGATATACATGCCCATAAGCATGACCAACATGACGATGTACCGGCCTCCCCAAAACGGCAAGGTAAACAGGGCGGCCAATATCACTATCGCAACGATGTACCGCAAAAGCATCCCTTTTATATTTTCGGCGTTCAATCTCATCGCACGTCTCCCTCCACTCACTTTGAGAACAGGCCCTGCGGCCTCACGATCAGCATAATCAGCAGCACTATATAACCTATCAGCTGCTGATAGGTAGCGCCGAGAATCTGTCCGCCAACCACCTGCGCCAAACCGAAGATGAAACCCGCGACCAAGGTTCCGTTAATGCTGCCTATACCGCCTATGACCACGACCGCGAACGCGATGATCAGGTATGTCGAACCGCTGCTGGGGTAGAAGTTGAACAGTACGCCTATCATGACGCCCGTGACGCCGGCCGTCATCATGGATATGCCCATTGCGATCCCGTACGTTCTTTTGATATTGACACCCATGAGTTGGGCGGCCTCGTTATCGTCGGAAGTCGCGCGTATGGCCTTGCCCTGGTATGTATTTCTCATGTAAAATCCCAAAATGATTATGACGGCTACGCCGACAAGACATGCGATCAAATACATGACCGGAATTCTGATATTTGCGGAAATGGCTATGCTCTTCAGAAGCAAGGGCGTTGAAAGCTTCTGGGCGTTGGCCGTAAAAAAGTAAAGCAACAGATTCTGGATAATGATTGAAAAACCGAATGTGACCAAGAGCGGAGGTTCCGCCCCTCTCGACAGCACCTTGTTGAGCATTGTGACTTGCACAATATAGCCTATTACGAACATCACGGGGATCACGATTATAAGGGACAGGAACGGATTCCATCCCATCGCTCCCATGACAGAAAGACTGACAAAGCTGGCCAAAACAAGAAAATCGCCGTGCGCCAAGTTCGTGATTTGGACAATGCCGAATATCATGCTCATCCCAACGCCGACCGCCGCATAAAGCCCTCCCAGCAATAAGCCTTGAATTATTGACTGTAGTATCGCATCCAAATCTTCCGACCGCCTTTCCGCAATTATAATTGAAGTTTATTGACTGCACCCGCCGCGTCACATGCCGAAATACGCGCGACTCACCGATTCCTCGGTCAGATCCGTCGATTTTCCGGACAGCACGACCTTTCCTTTCAGCATGACGTACGCCGTTTCGCAGGTTCTGAGACTGCGTTTCACATCCTGCTCTACCAAGATAATGGTGATTCCTTCTCTATTCAATTGCTTTATACGGGCATATATATCCTTTATAACGGTAGGAGCCAAGCCAAGGGATATTTCGTCGAAGAATACGAGTCTCGGGTTTGACATCAAAGCCCTGCCTATCGCGACCATCTGCCTCTGACCGCCGCTGAGACTGCCCGCGTCCTGATCCGCTTTCTCCTTCAGCATAGGAAAGAGCTCGTATACCCTTTCGAGGGCGGCGCGCGCGCCGCGCCGCGCCTTTGCCGTGTACGACCCCATGATCAGATTGTCCTTGACCGACATGCGACCAAAGACCTTTCCGCCTTCAGGCACCTGCGAAATACCCAAATCCACGATTTTGTGCGGAGGCCATCCCGTGATGTCGGTATCCTCAAACCGAACTTTCCCGCCGCGAGCGGCGAGCGTACCGCCTATAACCTTCATCAGCGTGGTCTTGCCCGCACCGTTTGTGCCGATTACAGATACGATTTCCTTATCGCCTACAGCAAAAGACGCCTGCTGTACAGCTTGGAAGTCGCCGTAAAAAGCATCTATCTCTTCAACTTTCAATAATGCGTTGTTCACTCTTCCTCAACCCCCAAATACACTTCTTCCACTTCTTTGGAAGCCATCACATAATCCGGGTCGCCGTATATGAGTCCCGTGCCTGTGGACAGGCACAGCAACTTATCCGTGGATTCCGCCATAGTCTTTATTACATGTTCTATCCATATAATGGTAATACCTGTGCCTTTCAGATATTCGACCAGTTCCATGACCTCGTGAACTTCCGCGTCGGTCAGACCCGCGGCCACCTCGTCCAAAAGCAAAAGCTTGGGTTCTGTTGCCAAAGCCCTCGCTATTTCCAATCTCTTCCTGTCAAGCAGCGTGAGCCGCCCCGCCACAGTATCGCTTTTTTCATAGAGAGACGTGGATTTCAGCACCTCGACGGCTTTCGCGATCACAGCGCGCTCGCTTTTTCCGACGCCGTAAGCGGCGCCGACCAAAACGTTTTCAAAAACCGTCAGCCCCTCAAATGGTCTCGGCACTTGATACGTCCTGCCTATTCCGTGTCTGCATCGCTCGTCGGGTGATTTTTTCGTGATATTTACGCCGTCGAAAACGACGGTTCCGTCATATGGTATAACCAGTCCCGACAGCGCGTTCATAAGCGTAGTTTTGCCCGCGCCGTTAGGCCCTATAACCCCCAAAACCTGACTTTCCTCCACATCGAAAGAGAGCTCATGCAATACTTTGAATTTCCCGTAAGCGACATGAAGATTATCGACGTTAAGTATTTTACGCATTTCGTTCCTGTATCCCTCCGGCTTCGGAATCCGATAAAAAACATACGTTATTGTCGCTCCGCCAAACGAAAGCCGGCGGCGCAATAAAAGGATAAGCCTTTCAAAACCCCTGTTAAGAAGGGGCTGTTTCAGCCCCTTCTTACAGTAATACAATCACGTTATCTTTTGGGCAACTCCAATGTGGCGTTGGTCGGGATCTGCGGATTCGAGTCGTTTTCGACGATCATGATCTCGACGGCGTCGCCGGCCTCGTTCAGCTTCCACTGCCCGCCTACGATGGGGGTCTCGGCCACGTGCGTCTCGGGATCATACTCAATATGCCCGACGATGGTATCCAGATTCGTCGCGCCTATCGCGTCGCGAATCTTGACGGGATCGAGGGACGCGGCGCGCTTCAGCGCGTCAATGGCGATCTCAACGCCCGCGTACTTGTAACCCATGGGCGCAGACCATTCGATGCCGAATTCATCTTCGTACTGAGCCGCCATCTCCGCACAGGTCATGCCTGTGAGCGAAGATGTATAAGGATGCCACGGGCTCCACCATACCTCGCAGGTCAGTCCTTCCGCTATTTCGACCGGATTCGCGTTGGCGTCGGCCGGATACAGGAAGGCTCGGCCCATTGTCACCAAATCATACTCCAAGCCCTGCTGAGCGGCCTGAGACGCGAATGACGCGAAGTCGGGAGCGATATCGCAGCCTGTTATGATCTGTACGCCGTCAGCTTTGAACTGCGATATGACGGACGTCCAGTCCTGATTCATAATGGGATAGCGGCCCGGATCGGATATCACATAGCCGTACTGATCGCACATGTCCTTGAAAATATCGTACCACGCAAGCCCGTCCGGATCATTCGGGAACATAAATCCGATCACTGTTCCTTCGCCGTAGCCGAGCTTTGTCCACATAGATCTGAACAGCTCAAAGTTAGTTTCTACCCTCCAGAACGAATGATACACCCACTCGTAAGGGCCGCCTTGCAGCCAAGGATTGACGGGGCACTCAAGAGAGACTGTGGGAACGCCGTATCTCTCGCCCATGGCCGATACGGGCAGGGCCGTGTCGGGCGTATGGCGCGCGATCAGCATATCGACGTCATTTTGTTCGATAAGCTGCTGCGTGACCTCGGACGCCTTTGTGGAATTGCTTTCAGTATCCACAACTATGAGCTCGATCGGAATTTTCGTGTCGTATTCTTCGATATAGATACCGCCGTCGGCGTTTATCAAATCGACGGCAAGGTTCTCCGCCCAAGGCGTACCTATGCCAAAGCTTGCGATGGGACCCGTGGTCGGGTTCGGAATACCGATCTTGATACTGCTTGGAGCGGTTCCCGTTGTCGCGGCGGTGTCTCCCCCATCCGTAGAAGCGTCGCCGCCGCCGTTGTCGCCGCACGCTGAAAAAGCAAAACACAGCGCGACCGCAAACAGTACGGCAAAAATCCTTTTAAGTCTCATTTTCTTCCTCCTCCTTAAAATGTTATTTGGCCTTTCGGCCTACCACGGCGAGACGTTATGCCGCGCCGACAGTACCTATATACAATGAACGCCGGTCGCCGCAACGAATCTTTGGCTCCTTGGCGGAAACGCCGCAGCGCAAACGCGATAGTGTTCAATGTTAAGATTTGGGCGAACCCGTCAATACTGCGCGATAAAGCATATCATGTCTGATGAGCAAGGATTGTGCCAATAAGCAACAAAAACCTTGCCCGACATCCTCTTCGCCCTAAAAATCGTTGCGCTTGCGCGCTTACTCAGGCCGGTTTGGAATTCATCACAAAATAAACGTAAATTTGTCGGGATCGGTAACACGGGTCGCAGTGCGTGTCACATGTGACAAGACGTATGAGACTGTGCCACGGCGTCTCCGACTGTGTCACTTTTGACAACACGGCGTCAGTTCCTTCTCGCCCCTGCGGGCAGGAAGGAACTGACGCAGCAAAGTAGTTCAAAAACGTTATAAACTTAGGGCCGAAATGTTACGCGTCCTTGTTATCCTTTTTCTCTCCGGTCTTTTTGTCGGTGCTGCCGCCGCCAATCATGGCCATGGCGGCAAGGACTATCATCAATACCGTCAGATACAAGGGCACCAATACTTGAGCATCCATTATCTACCTCCGTAGCGGCCGTTCGACCGCCGTTAATATCGCGAAAACGCGCCGGCGGCCGGCAAAGACCGCCGTTCGCGACCCGGGCGATACTACCATTTCTTTCCGGGATTTGCGATACGCCATATTATGTAGCAAACAACAGCACATATATAGGCAAAAAGTATTTGAACGCCGATCAGTTGAAACACCCAAGCCATAATTATACCTCCTTATACGCGTTATGCGCTACGCCGATTTTCCCAAGGATTCCAACGAATTCTTCTTGTCAAGAAGCGGCGGGCCGCCCGGCATCACCAATGTAAGCACAACGCCGAGAACTATTGAAACAACAGTTACGGGATACATATTCAGCTCCCAGGGTCCCGTCGCCCAAGACGGCGTCCAGAACGTCCACCAGAAGTTGACTATATACGCCACTATTATGGTCACCCAGGCCGCCGACTTGCTTACCTTGATCTTGAGCCCCATAAAGTAGACGACAAACACGGGTATACCGAACGAGAAGCACCACAGGAATACGGGGAAGATAACCGCGTTCAAGAAGGCGGGGATCGCGAAGAACAGAGCGCAGATCAGTATGCAGACCTTCATGAGCTTCATCTTCGTTTCGTCCGTCATCTTTGGATTCAAGGCGTTCTTGAGTATATCGTTCGTGAGTACGTTCGCGTTCGCCATGACCGTCGCGCCGCCCGTGGACAGCGTCGCGCAGAGCAGACTTATCATCATAACGCCGACGATAGGGGTGGGCAATGACGCGAGAGCAAGCTGTATGGGAGCCAATTTCGCGCCCGGATCGCCTATGATGTTTATGACGGCAGGAGTGCAGGCGATAAGAGCCATTATGATCCAAGGCGGAGACGCGAGACAGTTGAAGAACACGCCTATGAAGACGCCCTTGCGGCAATCTTCGTCCGACTTGGCCGCGAAGAATGGGCTGTTCATGTTCTGAGCAACGGCGCCCGCAGTGCAGTGCAATACGGTGACGGGTATTATGACCTGGAACCACATGCCCTGATTGCCGAGGTCAAAGCTCTGAAGCATTTGCAGGGTTCCCGCCGATTCGTATATCTCCTTTATGCCGGCCCAACCGTTAACGTTGGCAAGGAGCCAACCGCCAAGCATAAAGAGCCCGAGGTAGGAGCCGATGATCATAACGAAGGCGTTTATGATGTTCAGTATGGCCATCTGCAGTATGCCGCCGAAATACACATAGATAACTATGAGGATCAGGGCGATCAATGTGCACCATACGAAGGGGATGCCGCCCCCGCTCAGGCCGTAAACGGCGCTGGCGGTCGCCAAGGTCTCGGCGGCGCCTATACCCGTCCACGTAGCGATGTTGACGCCCGCGTTCAGGCGTCCGAACGCCTTGCCGAACATCTTCTCCATTATCTCGGGAATGGTGTTCAGACCCGTCTGCCTGACCCAAGGACCGAACCAGAGCATCATAAGGGGAAGGAATATGCCGCCTGTGATGATGCCCCACCACATGACCGACGCGCCGAGTCCCGGCGCGCTCTCCCATAGAGACAGGGTATGCCCCGCGCCGAGCGGTATCAGGGTGAAAGCGAAAACGACCACGATCCAACTCATGCCCTGACTCGCCTTTGTGAAGTCGCTTACATTCTTGACCTTACGTCTCGTGTAAACGCCCACGACGATGGATATTATGGCGAAATACGCCACAGCAATAATCCATGCCAAATTCAGTTCACCTCCTACTTGATGGAACCTCTACGGCAGTCGCGGAAATCTCGGGGAACAGATAGGAACGGAGTCATTAAAAAAATGATTGCGAATTCGTTCCCGACAAAGCATCACCGCGTCTGCGCTAAAATAATTTACACTGTTCTCCTTTGAAATCCCGCTCAAAATACTTGTCCGAACTCTTTGCCCAAAATCTTCGAGCGTACGGCGGAAAACAATATATACTAACCTGCCTTAGTTAAAACAGGAAAGCTGACGACATTATACCATAAATTTGCCTGTAAAGTATAGTGTTTCTCGATTTTTTCCTAATTTTTTATGGTTTTTTTTGCGGGGCATAACAAATCCGGACGGATAAGGCATACGCCCAATCCGCCCGGATATTTGACAGTTTATAGCTCTATACTGCCTACATTCAAGGACGCGTCGATAGTAACGGTCATCGCGTCCTTACCGTTCACGACTATCGTATAGGTTCCGGAATCGAGCGCGTCGAATTTGAAATCGCCGAAATAGTTCGTCGTCTGCCCGGGAGCGGCGACGCCTTTCAGACTGACGGCGGCGCCCTCGACGCAGTCGCCGTTCTTCAGTATGCCTCCCGCGATGAAGTGCTTTTCATACCTGTAAAGATTTTTGTAGAAAACATGCGGATTGCGGCCCGCTTCATCTTTGTAGGCTTCAAGCTTCTGTTCCGCCTTTATCTTTTCGAATTCGGCCTTTTCGACATTGTAAAAGCGAATGGCGCCCGTCGGACAGCTGTGCGCGCAGCGGGGCATATTCCAACCGTCGTCGAGCAAATGCGCGCAGAACGTGCATTTCTGCGGAATATTGGCCTCTTCATTCCAGTAGATGGCGCCGTGCGGGCAACTGTCGACCATGGCCTTCTTGCCTTTCGACTTCACCGGGTCGATAAGGACGATCCCGTCCTCGCGCTTCACAACGCAATCCGGGAAATCCTTAACGCAGGGCGCGTTCTCACAATGTTGGCAAGGCATGGGGAGGAAGCAGCAGTCTATTCTTGGAAACTGCCCTCTTTCCTTGCGCTGAATATTCATCCAACGGGGGCCGTGACGCGGCTGTTCGTCGGCGTAGGGCAGCCATTTGTTCATAAAATGCTCGTCCTTGCACGCGATGAAACAGTTGTTGCAGTCGTGGCACAATGAAACGTCGATCACCATATAGCGCTGCTGTGTCATCAGTGTACTCCTCCTTCCCATTTCTCAATCTCAACCAGAAAATGTTCGGTGGCCATGCCCGACGCGTTTTTGCCAAGGTAACGGCCCGGGCTCAGGATATTGACGCAGCCGCCTATATCCGCAGATTCGCCCGGCACGCCGATGGGTTTGTATTCCGCCGAGGATTCGTATGAATGACAGGTGCCCGGAGGTACGCGCTCCGTAATCTGAGCGGCAAGTATAACCTCGCCCCTGTCGTTATATGTCTTTACAAGGTCGCCTTCCTTAATGCCGCGCTTTTCGGCGTCCTTTGTGTTTATGCGTATGATCCAGTAGTCGTGATCGCCTACCCTGACTCGATGATCTTTGATGTCGTTCATAAAGCCGTCCTTGCCGTCGCCCATCGTATGGAAGCTGAATCTCGGATGAGGCGAAACAACGGCCAAGGGATATTTCTTGAAACGCTCGGTGTGATGTCCTTCCCACGAGGGTATATACTGGGTGAGCGGCGGTCTCTCTTTGTCGTCCGGATCGAAACGGAGCAGACTGTTCGCAAGAAGCTCGATCCTTCCCGACTGCGTCTGAAGCCCCTTCTGCTGCACCTGATCTCCGGGCCGAAAACGTCCGGGCTTGGGCGTATCCATCTCGCGTCCTTCGTAGAACCAACGCATTCCGGGCGTCTTCTTGCGCTTGTCGTTGTAGGGCACGACGACATATCCCTTTTCAGTAAACTTTTCCCATGTGGTTATCTTGGGCAGATCCGTCGCGTAAAAATACTGCTTGACCCAGTCGAGATCCGTTTTGCCTTCCGCGTACGGGCCTTCTATGCCGAGACGCTCCGCAAGAAGACGGAATATCTCATAATCGGACTTCGACTCGCCCAATGGCTCTATGCACTTCATCTGGAAGGAAATAAAGCGGTGGTTCGTTTGGGTGAACGAACCCGGTATGTAGCCGGCGCAATTGCCGTATTCGGATATATCCCAACGCTCAAAGTTCGTACAGGCCGGCAATATGATGTCCGCGAAGGGAACCTCCCCTTCGAACCATATGGACTGGCTTACGACTATGGGCAGATTCTTCGTGCGGTACATCCTCGCGTAACGGTTCGTCTCACCCATAGTTCCGATGTGCGGGCCTCCGTACTTGTAGTACATCTGCATCTTGGGGAAACCCGGCGCCGGATACTCATACTGATGGAACTGCTGCTCTATCGAGGCGCCCACGAAACCCTTGCCTCTCCAAGGGCCGAAATGCCCGTCCATTATGCACTCGGGAACGCGAAGACGCGGTATGTGATTGCCTGCGGCGGTGTTGATATTCGGAGGAGACGGTCTGCTCGTAATACCGTCGAACATGCGGTGAACAAGTTCTATACCGGCCGCGGAATTCTCGCAGTCGCCCGAGATGCCGCCTTCCGCGTAACCCGGGAAATAAAAATCGGAATCGGTCGGCGCGCCCTGCGTCGTGCTGTACATATTGACGCCGGGCTTACCCATGCCCTGAAGCGCGATCAGCGCGATCATCATGCGGGCCCATTCCATACCTGTCGAACCGCGGCAGGCGCCGCCCCAACCGCCGAGTCCGCCGGCCGCCAAGGTAGTCTTGTTTTTCGCCCATTCGCGGGCCAACGCACGTATGTCGTGCGCGGGTAATTTCGTTTCCGACTCGCCCCATTCGGGGGTCTTTGGTACGCCGTCGCTCTCGCCGAGTATATAGGCTTTGAATTCCTCGAATCCGAAAACCTTGTCCTTTACGTATTCTTTGTCGTATGTGCCTTCCGTGATCCAGACATAAGCTATCGAAGCCGCTAAGGCGGCGTCCGTTCCTATCTGCGGCGAGAACCACTTGTCGGAGTACAGAACGGCCGAATGGTTGAAGTAGGGGTCGATGAACACCATCTTGACGCCGAGTTCCTTCAGCCATCTGCGGCGGACGGTGCTTTCGTAGGCGGCGTATATGCCGTTGTTTGTCTCGGGATCGGACGACCAGAATACGATCATGTCCGTGTTTTTGAGGGTGTCCTCATAGAGATCCCACTGTTCGGGATTGCCGAGTCCGCCCGTAAATCCCCATGAGTGGATTCCGCCCCAGTGCCAGCCTTCCCAAGAGTCGGGATTGTGATCCGCGTAGGTTATGCCCGCGAAATTCATAAAACGGAACAGTGTGCTGTGACGATAACCGACATTGCCCCAAAGATGGTGCGAACTCGGCTCCGCGATAATGGCGCCCGGGCCGAATTCACGCTTGATGCGCATCATTTCGCTTGAAACCGTCGTAAGCGCCTCGTCCCAACTTATCCTCTCATAACCGGGGTATTTGGGATCGCCGCCGGCCGCGGGTTCGCCGCGCTTTAATTCGTTGCGGTCGCCGTTGACGTCAAAACCTATGCGCCTGAGCGGATACAGCAATCTTCTGTCCGAGTGGACCATGGCCTTATATCCCGCCGTGTACGCCGTATAGGTCGTCTTTCTCGGCGGAGAAAACTTGCGCCCTTTGGCCTCGATCGTCCAAGATTCCGCATCGTCGTCCGTAAAGTCGATCGGCGTGACGCGAACGATCTTATTTTCATCGACGTCGACGTCGACGTAAACAGGACCGCCTGTCGTGGAATTGGTCTTCCTAACAATTTTACCCAACTTCGTCTCCTCCTCATTCCAACAGCACTGCGGCGGCACGGAAATAATGCCTTTAAAAAGACAAACCGCCTATTAAGATATGAATATAAATTGGATATGTCAAACTAAAGCACAACGCACTTAATAATATTACGATTATATTCTACGTAAATTCAAAGAATATGACAATGTGAAGAATCACAGTCAATCACGGAAATTTTTGTGATATTTCACAAAGACCGCTTGGTTACTTGCGGACGGAGACGCCCTTAGCTGCTTGCGCCCAATGGTTCGTGTCTTTCGGAGGCGGTATTTAGCGTCTTTGTCTCGCTTTGCGTTATGAAATTCCTCTTTGTCATTGCCTTAATAACAAAATGGAAACAGAAAAGCTTCGAAACGCGTCCGCCCGCGTCGCGTCCGCGCGCGCGCCCAAAAAATTCTTGACTTTTGACGGGTGCGGCGCTATTGTAATAGTCAGGCGAGAGAGGTGCATTCATGATTCGGAAACAGAGAATTGTTTTGGGTATAAGCGGCGCCAGCGGCGCCGTTATAGGCGTAACGCTCCTGAGGGAATTGGCGGCCGCCCCGGATATCGAGACTCATTTGGTCATAACAAGGAGCGCCGAACGAACACTGCTTGAAGAAACGGACACATCCAAAGACGCATTGTTTTCTTCGGCGGATGTTGTATACGACAACAACGACGTCGGAGCCGCGATCGCCAGCGGCACATTCAGAACCATAGGCATGATAGTCGCGCCTTGCAGCATGAAATCCCTCGCGGGTATCGCGAACGGTTACAGCGACAACCTGATGCTCAGAGCTGCGGACGTCGCGCTCAAGGAAAGGCGGAAGCTCGTATTGCTCACCCGCGAAAGCCCTTTGAGCGCCATACATCTTAGGAATATGCTTGAGCTCACGCGCGCGGGCGCGATCATTATGCCGCCTGTCGTTTCGTATTACAACGGACATGTCACTCTTGAGGACATAAACAGGCAGATTGCCGGCAGGGCTCTCGATCAATTCGGAATATCTATACCCGGATTCGCAAGGTGGGCTTAGATGCAACGTTCGTTTCGGTCTGTTGAGACTGAATATTTGGGACGCGTCCTCCGCGCAACGGTCGAATCCGTCGGAAACGACATCTGTATCACGGTAACAGGCGGCACGGGGCATATCGGATCCGTGAGTATAGCGTTGCCGCGGCCGAGTCTGAACAAACCCGGCGAAAACAGCGCCACGGTATCGACATTCAACGTCACCGGTCATTTAGACAATATAATAGGCGACGCGTTCGCCAAACGCATGGCGTCCAAGCTTAATTGCCGGGTCGCCGTCATTTGCGGCATTCATTTTGACGGCTTCAATGAAACCGCGCCCGCAGAAATCGGCGAGGCCGCAAACCGTCTTTTGAATGATATTGAAGGAATGTTCACTTGAACAATTTGTCGGCGACGTGAACCGCGTCCATGGCGGTGCGGCAGTAGTGATCCGCGCCGATTTTTTTCGCGTAATCGTCATTCAGCACCGCGCCGCCCACAACCGTCAGACAGCCGACGTTCTCCGCTTTAAGCAGGGAGATCGTCTTTTCCATGTTCACTACCGTAGTCGTCATAAGGGCGGAGAGACCAACCATGCGAACGCCTTGTTCCTTCGCTGTTTTGACTATAAGCTCCGGCGGTACGTCTTTGCCCAGATCAATTATCTCGTAGCCGTAGTTTTCCATGACGATCTTGACGATATTTTTGCCTATGTCGTGTATGTCGTCCTTTACGGTCGCTAAGATTATAAGTCCGCGCGATATGATCTCGCCTTGGACACTCATGCGCTCGCGAAGTACCTTCATAGCGTTCTTGGCCGTTTCAGCCGATTTTATCATCTGAGGCAGGAATATCTCGCCGCTTTCATAGTCGTCGCCGACGCGTCCGAGCGCCGGCAGTATGACGCTTTCTATGATGTCCATCGGCGGGGTGAATTCGAGCAGCGTCTCGGCGGCCGCAGCGGCGCGGCCTTCAAAACCTTGCAGTATTATGCTCTCAAGTTCCCGCTCCCTCGCTTCGTCTGTTTGCGGCGCGGTTTTCGCAGATCCGGCGTTCTTGCCGCTCACGTAAGCCGACGGGCGCGAAGCTCCCGAACTCGGAGTCTCTGAACCGGAAGTCGGCTCGTCGGGCGGCGGCTTTGGGAGCTTCGTGATATAGGATATATAGTCTGCGGCGTCCCTGTCCTTGCCGAGCAGCACCTCGCCGCTTCTGACCGCGTCCGCGTAATCGCGATTCGTAGGATCCAAAATAGGCGTGTCAAGCCCCGCCAACATAGCCATTGAGAGAAATGTTCTGTTTATCAAACTGCGTTCGGGCAGCCCGAAGGATATGTTGCTGACGCCGAGCGTACATCTGAGTCCGTACCGCGTCTTGACTGTGCGTATGGCCTCAAGCGTTTCCGCGCAGGCGTCCTGTTGCGCCGAAACCGTCAGCGCAAGACAATCCACGATCAAACGTTCTTTGCATATCCCGTATTTCTCGGCCTCCGCGATGATCCTTTTCAGTATCTCTATCCGTCCTTCCGCGCTCTCCGGTATACCGTTTTCATCCAAAAGCAGCGCTACGACGGATGTTCCGTATTTCTTCACAATGGGAAATATCTCGCCCATCCGGCGGCTCTCGCCGTTCACGGAATTGATCACGGGCTTGCCCCGGCAGACTCGCAGGGCCTTTTCTATGACGCCGGCGTCCGTGCAATCTATCATAAGCGGCGCGTCCGTACCGTTTTCAAGTCTGCCGACACAGGCGAGCATAGTCTCCGTCTCATCCGTTTCGGGCATACCGACGTTGATTTCGAGTATATCCGCGCCCGCGCGAAGCTGCGCCAAGGCTTCGTCCTCTACATAATCGTAATCCTTGTCTTTCAGCGCCTGTCTCATGCGGGACTTGCCCGTAGGGTTCAGCCTCTCGCCCACGATTCGCAGTCTGCTTCCGTCAAGCAGCACCGTCCGCGTCGCTGAACACGCTGAGGGAACGAAGCGCGCGGCGCGCGGCGCGCACGGCGACTTTCCGTCGCGGATCCTGCGGTCAAGCATGTCGCGCAAGGCTTTGATGTATTCCGGCGTCGTTCCGCAACAGCCGCCGATAACGGCGACGCCCGCATCGAGCATTTCCTCCGCCGCTTCCGCGAATTCACGCGGGCCAACATCGTACACGGCCCGTCCGCCATCACCTCGCGGCAGACCCGCATTGGGTTTTACGATGAGCGGCAGGCGCGAAACGGCGAGCATTTTTTCGACTGTGGGCAGCATTTGACGCGGGCCGAGCGAGCAGTTGACGCCGATGAGGTCGATGCCCATGTCTTGCAGTATATGCACGGCCGTGACGGGGTCCGTGCCCGCCAGCATACGGCCGTCCTGCTCGAATGTGAGCGAACAGGACACGGGAAGCTCACAGCATTCCTTGATTGCGAGCACGGCCGCCTTCATCTCGAGTATATCGATCATGGTTTCGACGACGACGAAGTCCGCGCCCGCTTCCGCGCCGGCCTCCGCCTGTTCGCGGAACAGCGCGTATGCCTCATCCGCCGTCAAATCGCCCAGAGGCGCCAAAAGCTTGCCGAGCGGTCCCATGTCCAGAGCGACGAGGCGGCCCCCCGCCGCGTCGGCCGACGCGCGCGCGATCTCTACGGCCGCCCGCACGACGCGCGCGACGGAGAGCTCGCGCAGCTCGGGCTTGAGCGAATTGGCGCCGAATGTGTTCGTCGAGACATAATCGCTGCCTGCGGCAAAGTATGCGTCGTGAATGGCCCGTATAATCTCGGGATGCGTCAAATTCAATGTCTCGGGCAACACGCCGACGCCGGCGGCGTTCGCCTGTATCATGGTGCCCATGGCGCCGTCGCCGAGCAGGACGCCCCTATTGTTCAGAAGCTCAATGAGTCTTGTATTCATACTATATCACCAATCGCATAACTTCCGGGAAACAACTTGCGTTGTACTGCGGACAGGTGAAGCATTCAAAGAAATTCGGCGCGTCCTCGCGCAAAACGGTGACGAATCCCTGTTTTCGGAAGAATTCGGGCGCCCGCGCGACGAGGAAAAGCTCGTTCGCGCCGCGTAACTTCGCCTCGCCCACCGCAGTTTCAAGCATTTTCCTTCCCAATTTGAATTCGCGGTATTCGGGTTCCACGGCGATGCCGTCGATGATGAACGAGCCCTCGCGCAGGGCAAGCACACAGCCGCCGATCAAGCGGCCGGCCCGTGCCTTTTCACCTACGGCGCTCTGTGCTTCGTCACAGTCCTCGGACATTTCAACGGCCGCCCAACACTTGACGATATCCGCGGGAAGCCCGTGTGCGGCCCGCGTTACGTCCTCCTCCGTGAATTCCAGTCCGTTTTTTACAAACATCGCGACAAGCGCCGCGTAATCGTCCGTTTCGTTGATCCCAATCACCATATCGAAGCCTCCATGTCGGGCTTGCGCGTATTCACGCGCAAGCCCTTGTGCAATACCGATATCTCAACGGGCAGACTGTCGCCCGTTTCTCCGTCCAGATCCGTCGTTATGGGCTGTTCCGATTCCACGCGCAACCCTGCGGTCTTGAACGAGACGACATTCTTGTTTACGGGGTGTTGACCCGTCATAACAGCCAACAACAGCGGCGCGAGCTCCATTATGGGCATTTCGCGAAACAGCATCACGTCCAGAAGACCATCGTCCATAACGGCGTTCGGCGCGAGCCGTCTGAACCCGCCCGCCGAGCGCCCGTTCATCACGAGCATGAAATATATGCTCGCCTCGAGATTGAACTCGTCGCAGCTGAGCTTCACGGGTACGGGCCGCAGATTCGGAAGCTCGCTGACCCCTTTGAGATAGTACGAAATCAAGCCGAGCGTACTCTTTAAATTCGGATCCGTCCTCTGGCTTATGTCCGCGATCATCCCCATCGCCAGCACGTTGACGAAGCAGCGCCCGTTTGCGACGCCGATATCGACGGAGGTGTAGCGCTCCTCGAGCGCGATTTCTATCATATCGTCGAGTTTGTTCGGCAAATCGAAATACGAGGCGAAATCGTTGGCCGTCCCGACCGGAAACACGGCGAGCGGCATATCTGTGTTGTTCCCTATCATCGCGTTGACCGCAGTGTGGATGGTTCCGTCGCCGCCCGCCGCGATAAATTTGAGGTATTCGTCAAAGCGCATGCGGCGAAACACGTCGGTGAGACGGTTCGGCTTCATGTCCGCGCGTACCGGAATTACGAGCAGGCCCTTTTTCTGGAATCGCTCGATAATCGTATCCAGATTGTTCTTGATTACACCGTTTCCGGCATTGGGATTATAGAACAACAGAACCTTGAATGGTTTTTTCATATGCTACTACTCAAAAATTTCAATCAAAACTACTCAAACGCCGCGTCAGTTTTGTTCAGATCGGGTTCTGAGGCGGATTTTGTGCCTCGGAGTGTACAAAGTAGTACGTGAGAAGTCCAAAATCCGAATCAGGTTCCGAGCCGGGCAAAAATGGCGTGGGGTTTGAGTAGTTACTTCCATAATAAGTATTCCCTGACGGCGCCGAGCAGGTAAAGCGAGCCCGACACAATAATCACATCGAATTCATCCCCGCAGCTCAGCGCCTCGTCGACCGCGCGGAGAGGCTCTGCCGCGACCGAGCA
>JAISBV010000051.1 GCA_031266025.1 Eubacteriales Family XIII. Incertae Sedis bacterium | reverse complement strand
TTTGTTGCGCTCCTATCCCCGTTTGCGCTTTATGCAAACGGAAGGAAGGAGCCATGCGAAAACTCCCCGGCCTATGGCCGGTCGGAGTTTACCGTCATTCCGGGCTTGTCCCGGAATCTATAAAACAGTTAAGATGGATTCCGGGACAAGCCCGGAATGACGTTCGTTGGATTTTAACGATTTAATATTTTAGTTTGCAGCACACCTCTGAACAGTAACAAAAACCGGATTAGCCCATATAGTAATTTTTATGGCCGTATTGCTTACTGTATCCTTTATAGGTTATAATAAGAATTACAGAGGGAAACCTCAAAACAAGGCAGTGATTTCGCCTGACCCTGACGAAGAATATCCAATATGCAGAATCGGAAATCAAACCGTATAATGTAAAAGCAGAAAGATGAGGGTGAACACAATGGAAAAGGACAGAAAGAATATAATCGTCACAGGAGCGGCGGGCGGACTGGGACAAGCCTTTGCGTTGAATTTCGCAAAGAAGGGCGCCGCCGTAGCCGCCGTAGATCTGGTCGACTGCTCAAAAACCGCAGACTTGGTTAAAGCTGCCGGCGGGGAATGCATAAGCATCAAGGCCGACATAACCAAAGCGAGCAGCGTGTCGGCCATGTGCGCCGAAGCCGACGAAAAGCTTGGAGGGATTGACGGGCTCGTCAACAACGCCGCGATATACGCAAGTCTCAAAATGGCGCCTTTTGACATGATAGAAGAAAAGGATTGGGATCTCGTTCTTGAGGTGAACGTAAAGGGCGTCTGGCTGTGCAGCAAAGAAGCGCTTCCGTATTTCAAAAAGCGCGGAGGCGGATCTATCGTGAATATTTCCTCGGCCTCTATACTGGAAGGCAATCCTTATTTCGCTCATTATGTGGCAAGCAAGGGCGCCGTCTGGGCGCTGACGCGCAGCATAGCCCGCAATGTTGGGGAATACGGGATACGCGCAAACTCCGTTACACCGGGTTATACGATGACGGACGCGTCGAAAGGACTCGCGGGGGACCCGGAATCCTTCAAAAAGAACTACGACGACAACATAGCCGCCCGCGCCATAAAACGCGCTATGGAGCCGAACGATATCGTCGGAACAGTTTGGTTCTTGTTAAATGACGAAAGCGCCTTTATTACGGGACAAAATATCAACATCGACGGCGGTTCGATTCACTATTGATTCGCCGTCGACCGACGAAAACCCGTGCGCTATTTCAAGGAATCGCGCACGGCGTCCGTCATTTTGTCCGCAGACACGACGCCCCTGTGCCGTATCTCCTTGTTCTCGAGGTTTTTCAGCGCGGAGGGAATATTCACGCCTGTCTTTTCGTGCAGAGCCGCTATATTGGCGAAACCGTCTCCGCCCGCGTCCACGCATAGGGCATCGGCCGCGCTGTCCGCGAATTTGTACGCGCTGGCCGTGGACACTATGACTGCGGGCGTCCGATCACCCGTATCGCGCAGATACTCCTCATAGACACTGTATGCCACTGCCGTGTGCGTATCCATGAGGTAATTTTCGCTTGCGTAAAGCCGCCCTATGGCATCGAGCGTTTCCTGCGGATTGCAAAATCCGCCGTAAAAATCGGCAAGCCCTCGCCTGATACGGTCGCTGACGCTGTAACGTCCGTTATTGTCGAGATCCGCCATCAGGGCCGCGATCTCGGCGGAATCTCCGTCCGAGAGATGATAAAGCAGCCGTTCGAGATTACCGGAAATCAGTATGTCCATAGACGGTGAGTTCGTCACATAAAAAGCCCTGTTCGCGTCGTAAACCCCCGTATTGATAAAATCCGTCAGCACGTTATTGCGATTGGACGCGCATATGAACTTGCGTATGGGTATACCCATGCGCTTCGCGTAATAGGCGGCCAGAATATTGCCGAAATTGCCCGTCGGAACAACAGCGTTCATAGGCTCGCCGGCGCTCAGGGCGCCGGTCTCAAGCAACTTGATATACGCGTAAACATAGTATACAATCTGCGGCACGAGCCGCCCTATATTTATGGAATTGGCGGATGAAAGCCTGTAACCTCTCGCCGCCGCCTCGGCTGCGAACGCTTCGTCGTTGAATATGCGTTTTACGCCGGCTTGCGCGTCGTCAAAATTGCCTTCTATGGCAAATACGTGCGTATTCTTGCCGTTCTGCGTAGTCATCTGCCTTTCCTGCACCAAGCTGACGCCGTCTTTCGGATAGAATACGATTATTTCCGTGCCGAGAACATCGGAAAAACCTTCCAATGCCGCCTTGCCTGTATCCCCTGACGTCGCCGTAAGGATTACAATCCTCTTCGACTCTTTTTCCTTCTTCATAGCCATAGTCAGCAGATAAGGGAGTATGGACAAAGCCATATCCTTGAATGCCGCCGTTCTTCCGTGATAGAGCTCCAAAAAATAAGCCTTCTCTGTTTTCACAACGGACACGACGTCCGGCGTCTCGAATTTGGAATCATAGGCGCCGACGACGCACCTCTCCAATTCTTCCTCGGTAAATTCCGGCAAAAAACTCTTCATTACATGAAAAGCCGCATATTGATAGGGCATGCCGATCTTCTGTTCCGGCTTGAACGAAAGGAGCGGAATGCCGTCGGGAACAAAAAGCCCTTTGTTCTTTGCGATCCCTTGGATGATCGCCTCCGTGCTTTTCTTTGCTTCGTCGCCTCCCCGAGTGCTCTTGTATATGATCATATTCGCTATCTAATCTCCTGTGTGTAAATCAGAGCCTCATCGAAATAATGCCAAATGTCCATAGTAATCTCTCTGTAACCCGTATCCGCCCGTATGAGATCAAGCAATTGCTGATAATCGTTCTCAATGCCGGCCAAACCTTGAATGAACGCCGCCTCCTGAGCCAAGCGCTCTTCAACCGGAATGCCCGCTTTTGTTACCTTGGATATCTCCATGACCAGCTTGCTTCCGGCAGCGCTCAAAAACACCTTCGTACCCTCTCCGAAATACGTTTCCATTACCAACTTGAAATCGGCGCCCTTATCCGAAAGCCATTTCTTTAAAGCGGCTTCGGCGGGAGGAATCGCGGGTTCCGGCGGTTTCGGCGGTTCGGGCGGCGCGCCGATGTAAACACTTTTGGCGGAGTTGTCCCAGTTCACGTCCATACCAAGCGCTTCGGCTATGGCTCTCACAGGCAGATATGTCGTGCCGTTGACGGTAAACGGTTCCACGGAAGCGCCGTTGGCGTCTCTCGGATCTATCTGCTTGCCGTCAATAAATATTCGTATGCTTGCGAACGACGCCATAAGCGGATAAGTCCCCACAGAAGCAAACGTCGTGGCCGCCGCGCCGAACAGCAATGCCGCGACAATAAACCCCGCGATAAAACCTTTCAGCTTCTCCCTGTTCATGGTTGTCTCCGATGCAGCCGCAGGGCCGCCGCAAATCCCGCAATAAAAACACGATTCCTTTTTGCGCGCGTCAACGGCTCTCTCATAAAATCTATTTGACGGATCTCGGGCAACGTTCACTCCGCGCTAAAATTCGGCCGGCGCCGAATTTGAACGACGGCGTCAATATTCCGTTTCCAAAAGCCCGTAATTCCCGTCCTTGCGCTTGTACACCACGCCGACGGTGTCTGTCTCAACATTAAGGAACACGAAGAAATTGTGTTCCAAAAGTTCCATCTGCATCAAAGCCTCGTCAACGGACATGGGCAGCAGGTCGAATTTTTTGCGGCGGACGACTGCGGGTTCTTCGAAATCGTCGTCGGGATAGTCGGGAATATCCGTAAGCAGTATGGTCTTATTGTCCTTATGCTTCTTCTGCAGCTTGGTTTTAAATTTCGACATCTGCGCGGAAAGCTTATCAACCACGCGATCCACACCGCTGTAAATGTCACTCGTCGTATCCTCCGCCCTGAAAATAGTGCCCTTGGCGTTGATCGTCGCCTCGATCTTCTGCCGGCCTTTTTCGAGCGAAAGCGTCACGTTTGCGTTGATATCGCTTGAAAAATATTTGCCGAGTTTCTGAAATTTAGATTCGATGATCTCCTTTAGATGATCGCTTGCGTTAAGATTTTTGCTTGTTATAATAACCCTCATCCCATACCTCCGTTGCAGCCCGTAGGGCTGCGTAAATTATGTAGCCGTTTGTTCAAACGCCGCGAAGTCATTTATGATACCGTCGTGCGCAATTATTATACCGGACTATTCGGGTCTTGTCATATGTATTTTCGCACCGGTCGATATTGATCGGTATTCACAAAAAATTCACACAGCCGCCGTTTTCCACTATATCCCAAACCTGCAAAGTATGGTTTTTTCGCGGCATTTTTGCAAGAGCGCAAAGCTGCGCAATCTGTGGATAACTCTGTGAATAATTGAAACACCGCGCTTCGCAATGTGGATAGCTTCACCGTCGTTATAATATGCGAATCCGTTAAAACTTTCACAACAAATGCGAAAATTTGTTGAAATTTCAACGAATTTTGACATGAATAAATATACACAAATGCGAATGTCATACACGTTCATAATCGGTTTGAACCCTGCGCGCCGCTTGTGAACAAAACCGGAGCAAACCGGCGAAGTATTACCTGAGAACAAATATATACCGCGCGCGTTGGCGTCCGTTATAACGCATCAGCAGAAAAATTTCGAATGCAGAAATTTTTCTTACATCTGTGCGTTTCAACGAAGCGGGGAACATTGGCAGCGAAGTTACATCGAATTCTGCGCCTGTCCGGCTGACCTGGTCTTTGACCCCACACCCGCCTGCCGGTTTTCCGGAGGACTTACATCTAAACTGCGCCATGCTCACCGCCGCTTTGCGGTCCGGCTTACGTGGGTCCTTTTGCCCGCAGCTGGCTTGGACTTGCAACCACAGACCCGGACAGGCGCAAAATTCGATCAATAACGTTTGTTTGGGTCGTTCACGCCGTCATAAGACCTCCGACGTCCGCACCGGCGGCGAATACGATAAAGCTCACAGACGCGGCCCCGTCGGAGAGCAACGTCTCCGCGCAGGCGTTTATCGTACTGCCGGTCGTAAATATATCGTCGACGAGCATTACGCGCAGACCGCGCGCCGCGCCCTCCCTGCCGCGAGCCGGGGCGAACGCGTTTTTTACGTTCGCCCCGCGCTCCTCCGCCGAAAGGCTGCTCATGACGCCCGTGTCCCTTACCCTTTCGAGCAGCTTGTTATCATAGGGAAGCGCAAGCAATTCCGCAAGCAGACCGCCCATGATATCCGCTTGGTTATAACCGCGCTTTTTCTCCTTTTTTTTATACATCGGCACGGGAAGCAACAGATCTATCGCCGGAAACCCCGCCGCCGTCTCGGCGCGCGCGAATGTTTCGTACAGCAGGCGATCATACATGGCGAGCGCTATGTACTCGCCGTAATAAGCCCTGCCGCCGTATTTAAAGCCGTGTATGACCGCGCGGCAATCCGCGTATTCGACGCAAGAATATCCTCTTTCGAACAGGCGCCCGCCATCCGCGCAATCCACACAAAGCGTACGCGGATCGTCGCCGCGCAAGGGCTTGCCGCACTTCGCGCACGTACGGTCGTTCGCCCATCCGAAGCGCTCTCTGCACGCGTCGCACAGGGCGTATGGCCGCGAAATATCGATCAGATTGCCGCAGGCCATACAATACAGGGACGGCGGATAGAGCAGATCAAGCGCGCCCCGCACTGTTTTTTTCACAAACTCTTTCGGTTTCATATTATATGATGCCCGCCGCCGCGCCGCCGGGCAGAAACGCCGTAAGCCGCGCCTTAAGCCCGGAATAACGTTCGTCCGTGCGCGTATTGTTGATCATGCCCCACAGGTGATGCTCAATACCGACCAAAATAGCCGCGCGTTTTCCGCGAGTCACAGCTGTATAGAGCAAATTGCGCGTCGCGAGCGCCGGCGGAAACCACGAAATCGGCATCAAAATCAGCGGGAACTCGCTGCCTTGACTCTTATGCACAGTAACGGCGTAGGCAAGATCAAGTTCCTCAAGCTGCGGGAACTCGTAACTGACAAAACGGTTCTCATCGAAAACGACAGTCATATTGCCGTTTTCGACGTCTATACCCTTAACAAATCCCACATCGCCGTTGAATATTCCCTCTCCGATCGAAGAATCCTCCGAGCGGCGCCACTCAAGCCCGTAATTGTTCTTGATCTGCATCACCTTGTCGCCCTCACGGAATACTCGGTCGCCGAAGGTCTTTTCGGCCTTGTACGGCGCGGGCGGGTTCAATATGGCCTGAAGCTCCTTGTTAAGATTTACACAGCCGAGCAGCCCCTTTCTGCCGGGCGTCAGCACTTGGAGATCGCGCACAGCGTCGCAGTCCGCGTAGTAGTCGGGCAAACGCGTCGCGCAGAGCTCTTTCAGTGTTTCTAATATATGGGTCTCGCTTGTCCTGCGCAGGAAAAAGAAATCCCTGCCTTTTTCGTTGCACGCGGGGTAATCGCCCCTGTTGATCCTGTGCGCGTTGACTACGATCAGGCTCTCGGCGGCCTGGCGGAATATCTCCGAGAGCTTGACGGAGCGAATTATTTCGCTTTCAAGCATATCTCGCAGCACGTTTCCGGCGCCTACGGGCGGTAACTGATCCGCGTCGCCTACGATAATAAGACGCGCGCCCGACGGTATTGCCCGCAGCAGACCTTTCATAAGCAAAACATCTATCATGGATGATTCGTCGATGATGACGGCGTCGCATTCGAGCGGATTTTCTTCCGTTCGTCCGAAACGCATCGCGTCTTCGCTCTCCGAATAATAGTATTCGAGCATACGGTGTATCGTAGAAGCCTCGTGTCCGCTCGTTTCGGTGATACGCTTAGCCGCCCTTCCGGTCGGCGCAGCTATTCCCGTTTTGAGTCCGCTGCTCTTCATAATGTTGATTATAGCGTTTATAATGGTAGTTTTGCCGGTTCCGGGCCCGCCCGTAATTACAAAAAGGCCGCTTTTGAGCGACTCGCGCACAGCGTATTTTTGGTTTTCCGAAAGCGTTATGTCTTTCATTCGCTCCGTCACAGCGATCAGGCTGTCAACGTCCGAGCGAATCGGCTCGGGCGTCGCGCCGCCCAAGCGAATCAGGTCGCGGCAGACGCTCCGCTCGGCGGCAAAATACGCTTCGAGAAACACAGCCTGACGGCCATCCAATTCCTCAATATGTATATCGCCTTCGAATACCATCTCGAAAAGCCGTTCTTCTATATCATCGCGGGCGGCGTCAAGGAGTTCGGCGGCTCTGTCCAAAAGCAGACTCTTGGGGAGGAATGTGTGCCCGTCGCCGGCGCCGCGCGAAAGCAGGTACAGGACGCCGCTTTTCAATCGGTGAACGCTGTTCGCGTCGTGACCCATCTTCATGGCGATACGGTCTGCCGATTTGAAGCCCATGCCGAACACATCGTCCGCCAAGCGATAGGGATTTTCGTTGACCGCGTCTACCACAGCAGCGCCGTATATACCGTACAGTTTGACGACTGTAGAAACCGAAATGCCGAATTGCTTGAAATACAACGTTATTTCCGCAAGCTCACGATGCTCCAGAAATGATTCGTGTATATCCGCCGCCTTTTTCGGGCCTATACCGTTTATCCGCGTCAGGCGGTGAGGCTCCTCTTCTATGATACGCAGTGTATCGGCGCCGAAAGCATCTACAATGGCCGCAGCCATCTTTTTCCCGACGCCTTTTAGAGAACCGGACGCCAGAAACATCTCTATGCCCTCGTCGGTATCGGGCATTTCAGCCGTATATTCCGAAAACGAAAACTGTTTGCCGTAGACGGGATGTTCCTTGGGATATCCCGTAAGCTTGAATTTGCGGCCCGCGGAAGCGTCAGGCAGTACGCCCGTAGCCGTAAATGTTTCATCTTCGCCGCGAAATACAGCCACTGTGTAGCCGTTTTCGGCGTTATGATATATAAGCTCCGTCAGTATACCCGTTTTCTCTTCCATAGCAGTAACCACTCAACCCCCACGTGATTTTTGTCCATTCCGGAACCTGAGAGGTAATTTGTCTTCCTCACGTAGCTTCGAGTACGTTCCGGGGAGCCAAATTACCTCTCAGAACCCGGCTTGAACAAAACTGACGCGGCGTTTGAGTAGTATTGATTAGTATTGATTGAATCTCTCCGCCTACGCACGCGCCGGTTTGCGGTTACAGGCTCTCGGGCCTGTACAGCTTGCGATTGTCCAAAATCCAAACTCTTTCGGAAAAATTACCGCAGTCCACGCCGTTCAGAGCCGTCTCCATATCATCCATGCGCGCGTCCACGATATCAAGATAATGCAGTATCTCAGCCTCCGGAAAGAGCGGTTTTTTCGGGCTGCCGAATTCAGGCTCGTAATGATGCGACAATACCATATGCTCCAACATCACGGCTTTTTCGCGCGGCACGTTAAGCTCATTCGCCAGCCTGTCTATCAACTTTACACCCTGTATCAAGTGCCCAAGCATTTGACCGTCAAACGAGTATTCCGAGACCACGCCGTCTTCGTTTGCGATCATTTCCGTCAGCTTCTCCATGTCGTGAGCGATAACGCCCGCGACTATGAGATCCTTGTTCAAATTCGCATACACCTCACAGTATCGCTCACCCATCATAAGCATTCGTTTGATATGATAGAGCAGACCCGCCATCTCGGCGTGATGATTCTTCGATGCCGCCGGATAGTACATGAGTTTCTCCTTGTTGTCGGCAAGCAGTCTGAGAGACAAGGCCCTCAGGTCGGCGTCGCCTATGGCGTCCGCGCGCGCTTTTATGAAAGCATACATGTCGTCCGGGTCTTCCGGCGCGGCCTTGATGTAGTCGGATCGCTCAGTTTCGTCCCGTTCCGTTGTTTTGCGCAGACGCAGAAGCTTGAGCTGTCTCATGCCGTTCCACTCGTTGACGAGGGCTTTGACTTTTAAAACGTCGCCTTCTCGCACTTCCCCAAGAACCGACAGTTCCGCGTCCGTCACATCCCATTTCTTCGCGTTGATTTCGCCTGTATTGTCCGCAAGCACCAAATCCAGATATTGCTTTTTGTTGGCGCCCACCTTGAGCGATATTGTTCTGACCGCAAAAAAATCCGTGATTTCCTCATTTGTTTTCAAATATGCTATATAATGATTTTTCATAAATCGCCCTTGTAGTCTTTCATAATGAGATTATTTCTGCTATACTTTAAGTATAAAGGCTCGGCAAGCGCGTGTCAACAATAACTTTCCATTTTTTCCCACAATTTTTCATGAACCCCTGCGCCTAAACGCCGGATCGGGGATTCGGAAAAAGCTCGGCCGGGCACAATGCCCTAATGTTTTTGACCTTACTGCCGATGAATGGAGTATCAGACTCACGCATATGAACGGCGCGGTTGCTTTAGCCGGCGCCCGTGCCCGGAAATAAAGGAGAATCGCAATGGACATGCTTTTCCCTGCCAACCCCGTAAATACGACGCAAAACAATTATGTTTCGCCGAATAAAAACGGAACTACGCCCAGCCAAATTGAATCGCAAAACGCGCTTCGCATGGAAAAAACCTCTCTGGTTCCGGAGAATGAAGAGGTTGCGTACAGGCGCACCGAGGATGCCGACGAGAACAGAGAACGCCGCGGCAAGAGGAAACGGCCCGACGAAAACGATTGTCAAACATGCAGAGAACGCAGGTATAAGGATGTTTCCGACGACTCTACGGTTTCGTTCCAAACACCCACAAAGCTTGACAGCGGCGAGGCGCCCTACGCGGTGCGCGCCCACGAGCAGCAGCATGTTTCGCACGAACAGGCGAAGGCTGAACGCGAAGGCCGCGAGGTCGTCAGCCAAAACGTCGTAATTCATTACGCTGTCTGCCCCGAATGCGGCAGGGTTTACGTGGCGGGCGGTACGACTACGACCACGACGCGCGACGCTACGCCGCGCGAACGGCTCGGCGCTCAGTACAGTACCGGCGTTGATCAATTGCCGAAAGGCTCGAATGTGGATTCGGGAGCTTAGACATTCTGCTTTTTCACGGCGTTTTGCAAGACAAATTTGAACCTTTTTTTGGATATCAAGCGATTATCGCCCTTCAGTTCCTGTTGTTTTTCTTCCACTCTTCGATCTGCGCGAGCCGCTCTTTTACACGGGCCTCAGAGCCTTGGGACGTCGGTTCGTAATATTTTCTGCCGCGCAAAGAGTCCGGCAAGCATTCCATGGACGTCAGCTTGTCTTCATAATGATGCGCGTACTCATAGCCTTCGCCGTAATGCAGTTCCTTCATGAGCTTTGTGGGCGCGTTGCGCAGATGCAGCGGCACGGGTTCGGCAATCATCTCGCGCGCGTCGCGCGCGGCGCTCATATAAGCCACGTCTACGGCGTTCGATTTGGGCGCCGCAGACAGGTAGACGACGGCATGCGTCAGATGCACGTTGCACTCGGGCATGCCTATGAAGTGGCAAGCCCGGTAAACGGATACGGCGATTTCGAGCGCGCGGCTGTCAGCCAATCCGACGTCCTCGCTCGCGAAGCGCACAAGACGCCGAGCTATGTACAAGGGGTCTTCGCCGGCCTCGAGCATACGCGCCAACCAGTAGACGCCGGCGTTCACGTCGCTGTTGCGGATGGATTTGTGCAGGGCGGAAATCATGTTGTAGTGTTCTTCGCCGTTCTTGTCGTACAGCAGCGATCTCTTGCTGATGCACTGCGCCACGGCTTCCTTTGTCACAGTCGTTCCACCCGCCTCGTGTTCGCCGTTGAGCACAGCCATTTCGAGCGTGTTCAACGCGACGCGCGCGTCGCCGTTCGCGAAAGCCGCGATCATCGAAACGGATTCCGCGTCGACGTCTACATTGCGGCCCCCGAAGCCGCGATCATCTCGCAAAGCGTTTTGCAGAAGCCTCTTCATATCGTCATCCGACAGCGCGTGCATAACGAATACCTTGCAACGGGACAGCAGGGCGGAGTTGATCTCAAAAGAAGGGTTTTCGGTCGTGGCGCCTATAAGCACGATACTGCCTTTTTCGACGAAGGGCAGGAAAGCGTCTTGCTGCGCCTTGTTGAAGCGATGTATTTCGTCCACGAACAGTATCGTTTTCTCGCCCATTACGCGGCTGCCCTCGGCCCTGTGCATGACTTCTTTTATTTCCTTTATGCCGCTCGTGACAGCGCTGAAGTCTATGAAGTTCGCCTTGGTTTTTCCGGCTATGACGCGGGCGAGCGTTGTTTTGCCTACGCCGGGCGGCCCCCAGAATATCATGGACGGCGTCTGATCACTGTCTATCATCCGGCGCATGACCTTGCCGTCGCCAAGGAGATGCGTCTGCCCCACAAATTCGTCGAGATTTCTCGGTCTCAGACGGCTGGCTAAAGGATTTGTCATTATTCGGTCGTCAAAAAAGGATTGCTGTTGCATAGGAAACCTCCGGGCGACCTCCTAAACTCCTTAATGTGCCGACCGGCGGAAAAAAGACCGCCGAACTGTGCGTTAAGGGGTTTCGGAGGTTGTCTCTACTTGTCTTCCAGTGTTTTTTCGACGTCTCGCATCCGACCGCGCGCCAACTCTTCCGGAATGAAAACCTGTCCGCATGAAGGACAACGCAGCGCCTTGTGGCGGAACGAGCGCTTAAGGTAATTGAATTGTGTATCCATAAGCTGCATTTCGACTTTGCAGCGATCACATATCCACGTTTGTTTTGACTCCATTCCAAACCGCCTCCAAAGCGATTTCCATTCTGTGCGTATAGGCCCTCAGAAGCTCGATCTCATCCTCGCTGTCCGTCGGTCTGTATTCGACCCAATATGACATATGCCCTATCTTGCGATAGCCGCTGTATGACGCGGAAATTTCGCTGTATACCTTGCGGCCCGTGCGCTCGCAGAAGTCCACAACTTCGCGGACGTCTTCCTCAAGTATACGGTCTTCATCCATTTGAACGAGAAGCGCTTCGCCGATTTTCAGGCGCGGACGGGCCGCGCTTTCATCTTGATCCGCCCTGTCCGCTTGATCTGCGGACGATCCGTTCCAATATTTTTCAAGCAGCGATCTTTTCAGTTCGGCGCGGTTATGCCTGCGCTCTGTAACTGTTGCGAGCCGAAACGGAACCCCCGGCGAATTCAGGCTCGCGTTTTTGTCCGCTAATACAGCGCCGGGCGGATCAAAGAGTATTTCGAGTATGTGTTTGCATTCTTTTCCCGCTTTTATGAATATATCTTTGCAGTTCGCGCAATAGACTATATAAGGCAGCGCGCTCTCGGACGCGCGTTTTTCCGCGACGAAAGCCGCGTATTCGGGGCTTGCCGCCGAAGGCTGTCCGCCGTAACCGCAGCAGCGCGTCACCCTCTCCTGTACGGGCAAGGGCGTGAGCTTACATCCTGCTTCCGAAGCCAATTTGCGCACGGCGGACTTTATATGAGCGTTCCGCCGCGCGGCGCACGGATCGAATATCGCCCATTCACCGCACGGCGCGCAGGGCGCTGCGGCCGAAACACCCGCATCCGGAACATTCGCGCCCCGGTCGGCCAAGGTCTCGTAAAGCGAACGCAAGGGCATTTCGGGTATCCGGCGGCCAAGTATCTCCATGCACGACGGACACGCGAACAGCATCACAGGTTCACCGAGCCCTCTCCACGCATCCCTTATTTCGGCGACGGCCTCGGCGTTCTTGTCCTCGTTCCCCGCCCACTCGGCCGGCGCGCCGCAGCACCTAAGTAACAGCGCCGTATCGGGGTGTTTCTCAAGCAGAGCGTCATAAGCCGCTTCTACGAGACGCGGATCGCCCGCGCCAAGCTGACAGCCCGGGAAAAACGCGTAAGCGCAAGTCCCCGCAGCGGCCGGCGCCATGCACAGCGCCGCCTCGGGCCCGTCGGCAAAATCCATATCCCTGAGCCAAAAATCGTGAAAAGCCCACGGCGCCTTGTCCTGTTTGTGCATACTGCGGCGCCCTTCCAGAATAAGTCCTTCAAGGTCGATTTCCGCCGGACATATCTCGCGGCAGATATTCGCTGTATTGCTGGCGCTCAGCAGACGCTTCGCCGGCGTGGCCTTGATCTCCGAAACGCCGGGCAGCGTTGTGGCCGCGATTTCATCCCTTATGCGCAATGGCCACTTGCCCGTAAAATCGCACAGATCGCTGTACAGCTTGCAGGCGTCGCATTGACATTTCAGGCAGCGAAACGCTTCGCCGCGCGCCTCGTCCTCCGTATATCCCTCTCCGTTTTGCGGAAAGACGGCCGGCGCGTCCGTCAATCGCGCGGCGTCAAGCACCATGCGCGTCGCCGCCGCATTCGGCGGATAGAACAGATTGCCTGTTTTAAGAAAATTATCTATTACTATTCCCATATAAAGCCCGCCTGACAGGGCGTAGATGCCGTCGTCGCCTATGAGAGCACCGCAGGCAAACCAAGCTGTATTCCCGTCGCGAAGACAATACCGGTCGCCCTTATCGCCTTCCGCCCGAAGCAGACCGAAATCATAGCCGCCTTCGCCCGTCGCAACGCAGACCGCGTCAAAACCCCGCTCATTCAAAAAAGAGCGGTTCTCTATTTCGCAGGACAGCCGGAGTTCGTATTCTTCGTGTTTGAATTGCTCTTCTATCTCGCGCGCAAGCAAATCCGGCGGCAGTATTTCACATAAGCCGCCGCCGACATGATCTTCCTTTTCAAAAATCTCAACGTTGTATTTCTTGGCCGAAAGCCGCAGCGCGCAAGCAAGGCCGCCGGCGCCGGCGCCCACGACGGCTATGCGTCCGCGCTTCGCGGGTACGTTGTAGCTCGTCGCGCCGAGATCTTTCGCGAATGAAAGACAGGCGCGTTCAAGTAAGGCCATTTCGACGGCGCCGCCGCGCTCCGACAGCGGACAGACCGATTTGCAAGGCGCGTGACACAGCGCGGCGGCGACGCGCGGAAAACCCACAGCGTTTCGATAAGTCTTGAACGCGGCGCTCCACATGCCCTTTCGTATCTTCTCTATGAAGCCGTGCATATCCATGTGAAAAGGACATTCGGCGCCGCAAAACGGCGGTTCCTTTTGGAGACATTCACCGAAATTTTTTAAGTATGCGTCCATACTTAAATAATATCACAGTTTCATGCTCGTTTGAATACCCGAATTTTCGGATTCAATTTGTTAAAACTCTACGCGAATGATTTCTTGCTCTGTTCCGGTAAGGCGGACAGCGCCGTTCTTCGTCACCCTGAAGTTATCGCAGCATATCGAAAATTCCCCGTTTCTGAAAAGCTCGGGATGTATGGCAAAAAACATGTCTTCTTTTACCGTCATATCCTCGGCGGGGCAAACAGCGGGGCTTTCCATCATGTCATAGCCTTGGCTGTGACCGACAAAACGACCGTTCCCCGGTATGCCGTAAGGCGCCACAAAGTCGTTAAACACTTTGTTGAGATACTTGCCCGTAACGCCGGGCTTCATTGCCGCAGCTACCGCGTGCTGCGACAGCTTCGCAATTTCAAAGAGATCAAGCAGACTCTTATTCGGCTCGCCCAAACAGTATGTTCTTGCCAACTCCCCATAAATGCCTCCGGGGCCGGAAACTTCAATTATGACGGTTACGGTATCGCCCGGTTCAATGCGACGGTTGGCGGCAAAATTTTGAAAGAACGCGGCCGCCTTTCCGGAAGGCGCCGAACCGACGGCGATATTTCCGATATAATCGCAGCCCATGTAACGAGACCGATGCTCAAGATCGGCCAATATCTCATACTCCATACGGCCCGGGCGCAGCAATGACGGCACTGTGTCGATCAGGTGTTCGTGAGCGCGAACGCAGCTCTCCGCAAGTATCCATTCTTCTTCACTCTTTACAGCCTTTATTTCGCTGAACTGCTTTGTGAAGTCAACGAAGTCAACGCCTTGGAGATTGTTTTTCAAGTATTCTCCAAAATCCATACTGATAAGCTGTTTCATAATAAAGCCGATTTTTTTAAACCCTTTGGCTTTTATTTCTTTTACAGCCGTTTCCGCAGACAGACCGTCTGTACAGCCGAAAGGCTGACAATACGGCTTCATTATCAGCTTTTCTACATTTCTGATCGAAGAAGGAACAGGAGCGTTATCGTTATCTGATCCGTGATTAATCAATATCATTTCACTTTCGGCAGGTATAATCAGCGTTGTACTGTAAGAGTGCACCGGCATATCTGTCATATAGCGTATGCAGCTGTCAAATATGGGGCTTTGGCTCTGAGCAATACAGCAATCTATTTCCTCTTTCCGCATTGACGCGCGGACAGCCGAAATTCTTCTGTTAAGCTCCGCGTCGGATACCGGATACTTATATCTTGGGCCTGCGTAACGCATCTCCGCCATATTGTTTTTCTCCTCGTATATGAAATTTGCTCTTTTCTGTCAAAAACGGCGCGGGATACTCCGCCGAAAATTCGGGGAACGCCGTTAAAGCAGCTGTATATTAATGCGGTATTGTATTTGCAATCGGTTCACCGTTAAGATAGTGTTTGATTTCACGGCAGAAAAAATCCACGGCAAGCTGAGCAAGTATGGGAGCGTCCGCCGACATATGAGGCGTAATGATCACATTTTCCATATCCCACAAAGGACTGTCGTGATTCAGAGGTTCCGGATCGGTAACGTCCAAGGCCGCTCCGGCTATTTCACCTTTCCCAAGAGCTTCGATGAGGGCGTCTTGATCAACTACTCCGCCGCGGGCGACATTTATGAAAAGCGCGGAGTTTTTCATGATTTTAAACTGCGCCGCGCCGATCATGCGCCGTGTTTCCGGGGTATAAGGGGTGGACGTCACCACATAATCGGAACGCGTCAGGAGTTCGTTAAGCCCGTCGCCGCCGTAAATTTCATCGAAACACTCTTTTGGCTTGGGGTTGCGGCGCAATGCGAGAGTTCGCATATTAAAAGCTTTCGCGCGAACAGCAATTTCCGTTCCTATCGCCCCCGCGCCTATAATTCCCAATATCTTGCCGAAGGCCTCCGTCGGCTGTCTCGTCATTCCCTTCGCCCAGACATGCTCTCTCTGTTTTCTGAGCATAAACGGAAGCGTCCTGTTCCATGCCAGTATATAACCCATGACGGATTCGGCTATGGTTAAAGAATGAATACCGCTTGAGTTTGAAATTATGATGGGAATATCCGCGATTTCGGATTTCATCAAAGGATCCATGCCCGCCGAGAATGAATGCAGCCATTTAAGCTTGGGATTGCCTTTGCAATAACGAACGGGCATGTCGCCCGTTCCTCCCCAAGTATAAAGTATCTCGGCCTGTTTGCCGCTTGCAAGGAGCTCGTCTTCTGTTTCAAAACGGTAGACCTCTCCGCCGGCGGCTTCCGCGATTTGTTCCAATTGCCGGTCTTGGAAAACAAAAGGAACTTTTGGTGTGGATTTGAATAAAAAAACGACGTTTGCCATAATATAACGCTCTTTTCGTTATTACGTAAACGGGTTCAATACCCTGTAGGTTGCATGCTTCCTTTTTCTGTTGCAGGTATTGAACCCACTCCCAATAACTTCCTATCGTATCAAACTGCCCGGCTCTCCAAGACCCCGTAGTCTTGCTGTGGGCAGTTTATTACGTAAACGGGTTCAATACCCTGTATGTTGCATGCTTCCTTTTTCTGTTGCAGGTATTGAACCCACTCCCAATAACTTCCTATCGTATCAATCTGCCCGGCTCTCCAAGACCCCGTAGTCTTGCTGTGGGCAGTTTATTACGTAAACGGGTTCCATACCCTGTAGCTTGCATGCTTCCTTTTTCTGTTGCAGGTATTGAACCCACTCCCAATAACTTCCTATCGTATCAATCTGCCCGGCTCTCCAAGACCCCGTAGTCTTGCTGTGGGCAGTTTATTTGATTGGGGGAGCGGTGAAAAACCGCTCCCCCAATCAACTGTTAAGCAATTGGTTTTGACGTCAGTTCCCCGCAAATTCGCGCATTTTGGCCGCTATTTCGGGATCGGCGTTCTCGACTACCTTCCAGGCCGCGTCATTTGCGATATTAAGGAATTCTTCTCTGTCGGCGCCGACAAGCGCGTTTACTTGAGCGCCTGTTTCTTCCAGAATTCTGATCATATCTTCGTTATCATCGGCAAAGTGCGCTGCGGAATCCGATTCCCAATCTATGGCGCTGTCCACTATAGCCTGTCTCTGCGCGTCATCCAGTTTATCCCATACACTGTTGTTCAGAAGCAGGGATGAGTCGGAGCAATAGAATCCGGGATCTACGAGATATTCCATAACCTCGCCGATACTGCTGTCAACGAAATTTTTCAGGGTTCCGCCAACGCCGGCGACGACATTCTTTTCAGCCGCCTGATATACTTCGCCCCAACCCATGGTAACCATTTCGGCCCCTACGGCTTCAAGCAAAGGCTTGTGAGCGGCGGTACCGCGTACCACCATGCCCTTCCAATCTGCAACAGTCTTGATAGGCTTGTTTGTCATGATGGCATACGGGCAATTTACGGACGCGCGCGCAAGAAAATGGGAGTTGACGTACTGCTGACTGAGTTCGTCGATGTACTCCGTGCCGCCGTTTGCGCGCACTGTAAGGGGATCCATCATTTTGACGCCGTTGAATACGGGAGCGACGGTTACGAGATATGTGTACGGCGTATAAACCAATTCAACGATTCCGTTTATCATGGCTTCGGCAAGCTGATCGGCGGGGATGGCTTCGGGGCCCGCTCCCCATACTACCGTAACCGTTCCGCCCGAGCGTTCGTAAACAGATTCGCAGAACCGGTCGAAATAGTAGTAGTCGGCCGCGCCTTCTGTAAACGCGCCTTGAAATTTAATAGTGATGGGTTCAGAAGCGGGAATTGTTTCCGCTTCTGTTTCCGCCGCACCCTCTTCGGTCGAAGCGGGTTCCGCGGGTTGCCCGCCGCAGGCCGCAAAGGCAAACGCCATGACGAGAGCAAACAAAATTACCAATGTCCTTTTCATACTTTTCATTACGATTTCCTCCTTTATTTCTTAAAATAAAACATATTTTCATGATTCCGATGAAATCGAAAATATTCGTTTATTCATACGGAATCACAACAGAGCTGTATATCCGATTTCCGACCGACGGCTACAGGTAGCTCGGCAGGAATAAGGCGATTGCAGGAATCACCGCCACAAGGAGCGCAGCTGCGACGTCTATAATAAAAAACGGCACAACCCCTCTTATGATATGGTTCATTGTAATCGAAGGAGGCGATACGCTTTTCATCACGAAGAGGGACATCCCCACCGGAGGGGTGAACAATCCGCTTTCAAGTATGATAAGGAACATTATCGCAAACCAGATATCGTTAATTCCAAATGCGTGGACAATAGGCATGAACAAGGGGAGCGAGACCATCATAATAGAAGCTTCCTCAAGGAAAAGGCCGAGAATGAATACAATCGCGAGCATGGTGAAAATAACGAGCGTCGGGCTGTGAATAAGACTCGTAACAACAATGACCGCTTCACGGCTTGTTCCTGTAATAGACAGTACTTGGCTGAATCCGGAGGAAGAACCTATGATGAGCATCAGCATACCTGTTGTTTTAAGCGAGCCTATAAGGGTATCGGTCAGAAGCTTGAAATTGAATTTTTTATAGGCCGCGGCCAATATATAGGATGCCACCGCACCGAAGGCAGCGGCTTCCGTGGCGGTTCCGATACCGGAAAAAATCGTACCGATTACCACCAAGAAGATAAAGATAAGAGGAACGATGTCTTTAAATACGGTTTTGACCTTTACAGCCGTCGATAACTCGTCTGTCTCATCTTCAGCCGAGACGGGAGCAAGTGACGGCTTGCGGATACAGGCGATGATTATATAGGCAAAATAAAGAGCCATCAACAAAATTCCCGGAACTATCGCCGCAATTAAAATCTTGCTTACGGAGATTTCCGCAATCCCGCCCAACATAATAATAAGATTGCTGGGAGGAATGACCATAGCCAAGCCGCCGGACGCTATGATCGAGCCGGTGGTCAGTTCTTTTGAATATCCGCGGCGCTCCATTTCCGGCAGCATAAGCGAACCGAACATCGCGGTGTTTGCCAAAGAGGATCCGCTGAGGGCCGCAAATATACCGCCTCCCGCCATTGTAATTACGCTGAGCCTGCCGGGAACCTTACGAACGAGTTTGGACAGCGCGGTCATAGTTCGAGTTACAATACCCGACCGAAAAAATACCTCCCCCATAATCACAAAGAATGGGATAGGGGTGAAATTGAAATTACACAGCTGCGATTGTATACCCAGTATCCACTGTATCAGGCCTCCATTGCCCAACAAAGCGAAAATGGTTATGCCCGATAGCAGGAAAAAACTAAATGAAATGGGGAGTCCTGTGAACATCACAAGTACAAGCCCGCCCAAAAATACGAGAAGAAACGTTGACCACTCCATTATTCCGCTCCTATTTTCATGCCTATGTTCATTCCAAAGTTTTTCAACATATTCAGGAAGGCTTGAAACGCCAAGACAACCATGCTTACCGGGATGGGAACAATAAGCAGCCACTTAGGCGTGTCAAGAAAATCGGCCACCCTGATATTATTTATTATGTTTGATTTGGTGAGATTGAAACTTACTGTAAACATTACGACGGCAATGATGATCACGACGATATCAAGCACGCCGTACCAGTTACGTTTGAATTTTGCAGGGAAATAATCCGTGATCAGCTCTATATTCACATGGCCCTTGTTCTTGTACAGCCATGGGGCGCTAAGAAACGTAATATAAAGCAGAGAGTACGCCGAATAATCGATTAGGAACGCGAACGGTTTGTTGAACATATAGCGCGACAGGGTGGCAAAAAACACCGCCAACAGTAACAATAAGAGCAAAAGACCGGCTATTCCCACCAGTGCGAGGGCGCATCGTCCTACGATCTTGTTCAGAGCACTCATAAGATACCTCCCGAAGCGTCTTGATTTGAGCAGTCATCCCCGTAAAATCGCAGATATGTTATCTTGCGCGGGCGGCATCCTTTTCATTGATAGCATCGCGGAAATCAAGTACGTTCAATGCGCTTTGGTATACCGGCGTATCAACCATCTTGCCGTCCAAAGAGACGGAAGCCAATCCTTTGGCAAGCCCTTCTTCTTCAAAGAATTTTTTGACGCGCTCCGCGTCCGTGATTTCTTCTTCTGTGGGGGAGTAGAGCTCATGAGCCACCGCGATCTGGCTTGGGTGGATGAGCATACGTCCCTCAAAGCCCATCCGGCGTCCGTCCAGTGTGTTCTTTCTGAAAGCATCCATATTTGAATAATCCGCAAACGGAGCATCAAGAGCAACAATACCCGCGGATCTTGCGGCAATGGCGACGATTGTTCTTGCCACCGCTTGTTCAGACGCTTCATTGGTGCGCGCGATACGCATATCCGCGCAGTAGTCGACGGCTCCAAAAAATGCGGCTACCGTACGTTTGCTTGCGGTTACGATAGAATACGCATTCATGATACCTTCCGCAGTTTCAAGCAAAAGGGCTATTTTTACAGTTCCCGGGGGAATTCCTCTGCGGTCTTCCAATTCACCGATTTCCTGATCGAGACGTTTTACGTCGTCAATATTACGAGTTTTCGGCAGGGTGATCCCGTCAAGTCCGGGTAAAACAACGGCCTCAAGGTCATCATGGGTGTACTCTGTATGCCAACCGTTTACACGGACATAAACCTCCGCGCCGTTGCTGCCGGCCTTTTCAAGGTTGGCAGCCGCCATTTTGCGGGCGTTTTGCTTTTCCTGAGGCGGAACTGCGTCCTCAATATCAAACGTAACGTTATCTGCGGGATATTTGGCGCATTTGTCTACCAAAACAGGATTGTTCGCGGGGATGTACAGATTGCTTCTTATTACCTTCATGTCAATTCCTCCAATTATTCTATGAATCTTACTATGCAAACGGGCTTGTCAAATACCGCGTGCGGGATCTTTATCTATTCCGGGATATTTATCTATTCCGGCATCTTTACCGTGTCGATTACCGTACCGTCACGGTATTCCACAACCGAAACTATTCTGTCCGTCACTTTAACGCAGGTCTGCTCGCCTACCAAGCTTTCTCCTACTTCCCGCAGCTCATTGATATCGACGAGAGGAATATCCGAATCTTTGACAGTCTCAAGGATATCCGTCCGGCGCGGATTCACGGCTATGCCGCATTCGGTTACAAGTACGTCAACAGTCTCGCCCGGGGTGGTGACAGTGGTTACTTTATCGCGTACGATGCAGAAGTTTTTTCTGGTAAGATTGGCAACAATTATGGCAAGCTTAGAGCCTGCGGCGCAGTCGCTGTGTCCTCCCGAAGCCCCCATGATCACCCCGTTGGAACCTGTGATTACGTTCACATTGAAATCGGTATCTATTTCGGTGGCGCCAAGGACGACCAGATCAAGATTGTTCACAACGCTTCCGCGGTTGTGAGGATTTGCGTACATGGAAGCGCCGATGCCCACGTGGTTCTCGTTGCGGGCGGCGGAACCGATCGCCTCAAGATCAAAACACTGCGTATCCAAAAGGGCTCTGAAAAGACCTTCTTCAAGCATTTTTACAAAATAGCTGTGGATGCCTCCCAAACCGAAAGAACCGGTAATGCCTCTATCCTTCATAATGTCGCGAACTCTTGACGCAACAGCAAGAGTCGTGCCGCCGGCGCCGGTCTGAAAAGACATGCCTTCCTTGATGTATCCGGCCAAATCGGCAAGCCTTGCCGTATCATCCGCAATTTTGAGCCTTATGGGATCGTCGGTGACCGTCAGGGTTCCGGACACAATTCCGCCGGGATCGCCAACGGATTCGACCCCTACCACAAAGTCAACATTTTCTTGGCTTATTTCAATGGGACGGCAGGGATACGGCACAAGAGAATCCGTGACGGCCACAACACAATCCGCGTACATAGCGTCCGCGTAGGAATACGATAGGAAGCCGCAGGCCGATTTACCCTGAGTTCCGTTGAGGTTTCCGTATTCATCGCAAGACGGCGCGGCGATAAACGCCACATCTATATGAAGATCCCCGCTCTCGATTGCCCGAGGCCGGCCGCCGTGGCTCATCAGCACCGCGGGTTTCCTGAGTTTTCCTGCTGTGATCGCTTTTGCTACGGGGCCGGGGTTGAAGGTACTTGTCGTTATCTTTGTTACCACACCGTCCTCAATGAGCTTAACTAAAGGTTCGTGTACCTGAAAGATACCGGAACCTGCTATATGAATATCTTTAATGCCTTTTGCGGCGACAGCGTTCATCACCAAGTTTACAACCTTATCTCCGTTGCGCATGTGGTGGTGAAAAGAAACCGTCATTCCGTCGCGAAGACCGGTTTTTTCTATGGCTTCCTCAATAGACGACAGCAGTTTCTTGCTTCCGGGAACATAGCTTTTTATCTTCGCGCCTGTTTTAATACGGCCGCCGAGATTCGCAAAGGCGCCGCGATAAGGGCGAACATGCCCGTAACCGTCTATGTACTCGGGTATTTCTCTGTTCACACAGTTAATCATAATCGTATTCTCGCAAAAACCGCGATGCGACGGATTTGCCGTGTAACATTTTTTATAAAGTGTTACATGGGTCTTTGTTGTTCAAATTTGAACGGCAAAAGAACGCCCTATAGGCGCCCGACAGATGGGACGCTGTTTAAACGGCAAATTTTTCACTTAAAATTCAAACAAAAAAAGCTGATGTAACATTTTATAAAAAATGTTACATCAGCTTTTAAGCTTAAAGAAAACCCTCTTAAATTACGTATATTCTACCGGAATTCGACGATATTGTAAAGAACTTTTTGAACGGCGACGGGTTCCGCTTACCGCAACAAGCGGTTGGAATATCCCCCCTCGCTTCGTTGAAATGCACAGATGTAAGAAAAATTTCTACACTCGAAATTTTTCTACTGATGCGTTATAATATAGAACAACAGACGCAACGGAACCATTTAATAAACTGCCCCGCAGCAAGATTACGGGGTATTAGAGAGATGGGCAGTTTGATACGATAGGGAGTTATTGGGAGTGGGTTCAATACCTGCAACAGAAAAATGAAGCGTGGCAAGCCACGGGGTACGCGTGCCCGGAGCTTGCGAACGGGTATTGAACCCGTTTGCGTAATAATATTACGCGAAGGAATACGACAAACAAAGACGGTATTTTGCGGTTTCCCCCATATGCGCGAAAGCGCTGCAGTTCGAAAGGAGAACGAATAATGGCAAAGAAAAAGATTTGGCAGGCGACACTTGACGGCGTACCGCATGATTTTGAGCTTGATGTGACGTATGGGCCAAACAGCGCCTACACGCTGAGCGTGGACGGCGCGGTGCAGCTCTCGTTCCCCGCAAAGTGGTCGTCGTTTAGATCCGGCGGCTATGATATGCCCTTCAATCTGAACGGACGTGATGTTCGTCTCGTTATTTCTCTGTCCGGCAAGCCTGACATTGTGGCGGACGGATATCGCCTTTCCAACGGCAAGCCATATATACCCCTGCCGAAATGGTCTTGGATATTCGGTATACAAGTCCTTATTCTTATATTTACGGGAGGGGCTGTGGGCGCTCTTTGCGGTGTTGCCGGATTCGGTTTTTGTGCGAAAGTGTCCGTAATGTCGATACATGTCGCGCTTCGCGCAGTACTGTGCGTAATTATCTCGATTTTGGCTTGGGCGCTTTATCTTGCCATTGCCGTAACCTTGACGAACGTGCTCTCGCTATAGCGGTTCCGGGCGACAAAAGGAGCCCGGTATGCGCCGCATTATTTTGAAGCCGCGTGAAAGGAGGCGCAAAATGTATTATTCAACGACATACCGATCGCCCGTGGGCCCGATTACATTGGCGTGTGACGGCGACAATCTCGTCGGCTTATGGATCGAGGGGCAAAAATACCACGGCGATACCGTGGCCGAAGCGATGATCGAGAAGGACGACTTGCCTGTATTCGTCACCGCGAAAAAGTGGCTTGATCGCTACTTTGCCGGCAAAAAACCCGCTGTTTCCGAATTGCCGCTCTCCCCGATCGGCGGCGAGTTTCGCCAAGGTGTGTGGCGTATTTTATGCGAGATTCCGTACGGAGAGACCACCACCTACGGCGCCATCGCCAAGAAAATGGCCGCGAGGATGGGCAAGGAACACATGTCGAGCCAAGCGGTGGGCGGGGCGGTAGGGCACAATCCCATATCTGTTATAATACCCTGTCACAGGGTCGTAGGGTCGAACGGCAGCCTGACGGGTTATGCCGGAGGGATAAGCACAAAGATAAAATTGCTCGAATCGGAGGGCGTCGATATGTCGTCCCTGTTCGTACCCAAAAAAGGTACGGCTCTGTAAAATTCATCCGGAATTACATCGTTGAAATTCGTATCTGTTTATGGTACACTTTCATTGAGATTACTTGTACACCGGTGGTGTTGTGGATATAAATGCGAACAGTTGTAACGATGTGCTTGGGGATACTATTATGACGAGTTTTACCTTTATTGATTTGTTCGCGGGTATAGGTGGCATCCGTTTGGGCTTTGAGTCCATAGGTGGACGCTGTGTTTTCACGAGCGAATGGAATGACTGGTCAAAAAAAACTTATCAGGCTAATTTTGGTGTTGAAGTAAACTTCATCGGGGATATTGTTCCATATATTGCGGAAGATGTGCCTGATCATGATGTTCTTCTTGCGGGATTCCCATGCCAACCGTTCTCCATTGCGGGAGTTTCAAAAAAGAATGCGCTTGGGCGGCCACATGGTTTTGAGTGTACTACGCAGGGAACTTTATTCTTTGATGTTGCTCGAATCATTGCCGCAAAACATCCGCAGGTCTTTTTACTTGAAAATGTTAAGAACCTTGTGTCCCATAACGGCGGTCGGACTTTTGAAATTATAATGAACACTTTGGAACAAGAACTTGGCTATCATGTCTTTTGGAAAGTCATTGATGGTCAATCATGGGTACCTCAACACAGAGAACGTATCATAATTGTTGGATTTAAGGCTCAAACAAATTTTTCATGGAATGAACTTGAAATACCGTCTGAGCGTATGTTGCTAAAAAACATACTGCACCCTGAAGATGGGACAGAAGAATCGCAGGAGCCTTATACGACTTCAAGTGGAAAGGTTCACTCGAAATACATCCTAACCGACCATTTGTGGAAATATTTACAAGGATATGCGGCCAGGCATAAGGCAAAGGGCAACGGGTTCGGATACGGTTTAGTAGCAGGAGAAGATGTTGCTCGCACACTATCCGCAAGGTATTATAAAGACGGTTCAGAAATACTGATCTCAAGAGGCGCGAAAAACAATCCGCGCCGTTTGACTCCTCGGGAATGTGCAAGGTTGATGGGCTTTGAAGATTCATATAAAATCGTCGTTTCCGACACACAGGCATATAAGCAATTCGGAAATTCCGTTATCGTTCCGGTCATGAAAGCTGTGGCAAAAGCTATGGAACCTTATATATCGGAGAGTATTGCGCAGGGGAACAATACAAAGCATATCATTGAGAAAAAGGCGGTCAATGAATGAAACAGGGCTATCTGTCCCAATATTTCAAAGGCGTAGCTACAAAATCGTTAAGCCCTGTTGAGGCCGACCCTACTACAAGCAATCAACACGAAATTAATGGTGTTGCTCCACTGAAAAAGATATTCGGAACAGAAAAGCGGACGTTTCCAACGCGATTCGTTTACCTTGACGATACCGACGATGATCCGCCGACTGACGACGGGTTCCTGACTTGGTACGATGCAAGGGAAAACCATCCTACAAGAACAGAATACAGAATGTACTTCCCGACGACGACCGTTTCAATTTGCGCATCCGCCGGGGATAAACTTTTTGTGGGTTTGAAACCTGACAATACCGTGTTGGCCGTAATAGCAGAAAGCGGTTCGACTATTGCCAATCAAATACGTTGGCTTTTTAGTATTGCTGAAACCGACCATCTCGGATTCTCCATAAGAGAAGAACTCGAAAGCGAACAGGATCGCATCGCTTTCGCATCCAGATTCATCCTTGAAGAATTGGGTATAAAGGTCGAGGAAAGTGAAGGTACATATCTCGAAGAAATGCTTCGACGTTTTGGCGGAGGTTTCCCAAAGACGAAAGATTTCTCGGAATATGCTCGCTCCACGTTAAGCGAGATTTCGCCGTTGGACAATCCGGATGCGGTATTGATGGGCTGGATGGAGCGTGAAGAGATATTGTTCCGTACATTGGAAAAGCACCTGATAGCTGAGCGGTTATCATCCGGTTCTTTTTTTATCAATGAAGAATCGGACGAAGAGACTAATGTTGATGTTGACGGTTTTATTAGCTATTCGCTTTCCGTTCAGAATCGTCGCAAAAGTCGAGTTGGACAGGCACTTGAAAATCATACGGAGCAGTTGTTCCGAAGCAGAAACATACATTTTGACCGTACGAAAACCACGGAAAACAATTCTAAGCCGGACTTCGTGTTTCCCGGTATTGCAGAGTATCGCAACGATACATTTAATGTGACTTTGCTCACGATGCTCGGTGTGAAAAGTACATGCAAAGACCGTTGGCGGCAAGTGCTTACCGAAGCTGACAAAATACCAAATAAACATTTGTTAACATTGGAAGCAGCAATCAGTGAAAATCAGACCAACGAAATGCAGAGCCAAAATCTTCAACTCGTGGTTCCAACGTCCATACGAAATACATATTCAGAAAAACAACAGCAATGGCTGATGTGTATAAATGACTTCGTGAAATTGGTTCTTGAAAAACAGAGAAATTAATTCGGAAAGGATCTGACAATGAAAGACGCTAAGACAAAAAAGGAGCTGCAAGAGCAGTATAAAGAGCGAAAAATTATCGGCGGCGTGTATGCCATTAAAAATATCCGGAAGGACAAGTTGCTTTTGGACGCCTCCGCGGACTTGCGGGGCAGCAACAACCGCTTTGACTTTGCCAAAAAAACAGGCTCCTGCGTCAATGTGAAGCTGCAATCGGACTGGAATAAGCAGGGGAGCGACGATTTCGCCTTTGAGGTGATGGAGGAGTTGGAAAAAGGGGAGACGCAGACGGACGCCGAGTTCAAGGCGGACATAGATGTATTGAAAGAGATGTGGCTCGAAAAATTGTCCGGCCGGGATTTGTATTAAGGTAACGCACAGCAAACGAGACTGACACCTCGGCGACGATCCTCGCCGGCAGAACAAGGGGAAGAGCCGGTATCCGGTAAGGCTTTCCCGCGCTTTTCCGGCATCCTGCCCGCGGGAACTTTCACGGAATGTACGATAGAACTCCCGGTATGGAGCAGGGAGAACCTCACGCCGGGAGCCTATAAAATTCAGCTCGTCTTTCCCGAGCAGTTTGCGTATCGCCTTGCCGGCGACGAGACTTTGCGCTATTTGCCCTTAAGACCGAATATGTACAACGAGTTTTATGAGTTCAGTCATTGATCGCTTCCACGCCGAGCCGCTTGATTTTTTCAAGGTGTTCCCGCATTTTCGCTACTCCTGCCGTCCGGCCCGGATGCTTGGTCTTAAATGTGTTTGGCGACGCCCGCCAAGCGCTGCCCCATCTTAAACGCCGCTTCGCAATCCTTGGGAAACTGTTCGATATGACGCTGCTTAACCGCCGCCTCATCAAACATGGTCGCGGCATATTTTGAATAATCCTCGAATTGCTGCGTTTGATAAGCCATCACGTATTCGGCTTCACCTATAATGCGCTTCGTCGTGGCCGTCAATGCGGCAAAATAGTCCTTATAAAATTCGCCGGGGGCGTTCATCGTGAATATATAGCCGACGACGGGGCGCTTCGGATAGGTCGGCGCCCGATCTTTATTATAGGTCATGCCGGGGAAGAAGAAGCGTTCAAGGAATGAGCGCGTTTCACCGGTTACATCGTTGAAGTACATCGGGGAGCCGATGAGAATCACGTCGGCGGCGATGGCTTTCTCAAGCACCGGGCTCAGATCGTCCTTCATGGCGCAGCGGGCGAACTTGCTCTCGTCGAGCAGCTTGCAGGAGTGGCAGCCCATGCAGCCCCTGAACGCGAGGTCGTACAGATATACGATTTCCCCCGAGGCGCCCGGGACGCTCATTGCGCCGTCAAAGGCGCTTTTCAGCATCGCGGCGGTGTTGCGGCCTTTGTTTGCGGCGCCGCATACGGCCAAAACATTGACAGACATCCT
>JAISBV010000050.1 GCA_031266025.1 Eubacteriales Family XIII. Incertae Sedis bacterium | reverse complement strand
CGCCGAAGCTCGTCCATGGAATAATCGCAGACAACAGCGTTACCCGGTGGCGTCACCGCTTTGAAAAATGCTTGTGCGGGAACACTTTTGGGGAATAGCGCGGCGGACACAAGGATGTTCGTGTCTATCAACAGGATCACTTGCTTTCCTCCGCGCGCATATCCATGATCATCCTGACAACATCATCGTCAGACTCTATTCCTGCTTTCTCCGCTTCGCCGTCCATCGCCTGTTGCAGCATTTTCATCGCATAGATTGCGGAGTTCATCATAATGACCCGATCGTCCCGGCGAATCAGCGTTACACGGTCGCCTGTTCCCACACCGAGTGCCTCTCGAATATCTTTCGGCAATGTGATCTGCCCCTTTGCCATAACTTTCGCGTTATCAACCAATATATTTTGCATTTCCATAATGCCTCCTGTATGCGTATCACATCCCTACTTACCATACTTTTGATTATATACTTTTTGCCTCTAAAAATCAAACAATTTATGCATTCAATTTTGGCTCTGTCCAAAAGTCTGACAGTTAGCATTTCAAAAGCAAAACAAAACTGTAACACACATGTATTATCCGGCCGGCCGAAATTATGGTATACCCTGACTTCTGCACCTAAAATATGGAAAGCAAACCCGCAAACCCCTGAGGCAACGGATTTGCGGGCTGCGATTCAATAAGTACTTATACGAAAAATTATTGCGAACTCTTGTTGATTTTGGATGATGCGATAATTTTTTTTATCTCGGAAAGAGTGCGGTATTTTTTCCTGAAATCAATGCCGAAAACATCCCCGATGTCTCGGACCGTCTCGTCATTGTAATGCGAGATGTAAAGGTTGTTCTCCAAGTTTGAACACCTTGTGTTCGCAAGACCGTCCAGAATCTTTGCGGCGGAGTGCCTGCCGCCCAGTTTCTTCTGCATGAGCCGAACGATGAGCAGGGCGACAAAGCAGGTCAGGAAATGAGCCTCGATATGATCATCCCTTGAGACATATACGGGACGGGTCTCAAGTTCGCTCTTCGTTACCTTGAATGTCTCCTCGATCCGCCACAGTTCCTTGTAGGTGTCGATGATCCATTCGTCTTTCGCGTTGTGTCTGCTTGTGACTATCACATAATAACCGTCGTACTTCTCATCCTCCGCGAGCTTCTCCTTGTCGAACTCAAGCAGGCTCTTGGTTTTGACAATTTCGCCGGTCTCTTTGTCAAATTCGATGTGTTTGATGTATTTCGCCGCCCCGTAAGAGTTGTATTTATTGAAACGGTCGGGGTTGTTTATCAAGGCCGTCGCCTTGCCGACGGCGGCGGCTCGGTCCGCTTTCGCTTTCATGTCATAGTTGCGGCTGTAAAACACGACCTGCTTCTCGGCGATCTCGGCTTTGATCGTAACTCCGAACTCATCCTCAAACTCCGCATGCCGCGTGAACTGCCGCGATTTCCGCTTGTACCCGTCGCCGTACCGCTCGTACCCCGAATCCCCGAGAACATATTCCTTCAGTTCCTTCGTGCCGCCCCTTACGGACTGGCTGAACACATATCCGCCTCTGCGGTTGGCCAGATAATAGGCGTTCTTTGCGGTATTCATGCCTTTGTCCGCAACGACAATGGCCTGTCCGGCGCCGAACTCCCGACGGATGCGTTTGAGGACGGGCAGTAAGGTCGTACAGTCGTTGTTGTTGCCGGGGAACAGCCGATAGGCGACCGGCAGCCCTGAGTTGTCCATAAAAAGCCCCATCTGCACGATGGGATCCGGACGGTGCTCCTTGCTGACGCCTTTCCTTCTCAGATTGTCCTGTTCATCGATCTCGAAGTAGTAATTCGTGACATCGTAATATATGATGCTCGTGTCTCTCCCGTATCCCGCCACGATGCGCTCGTGCATCCATACCTGAAGGGGTTCGCGGAATTTGTTGAACCGGGTCAGCGAGCGGTACAAGTCATCCAAGGTGAAATCAAAGCGCTCAAAGAACTGCCCGCGGTTGTCGTACGCGTTCTTTTTGGAGCCCGGATTGAGCAGGCGCGAGAACACCAACAGCTTCATGACGGAGTTCAGGTTGTATTTCGCTCCGATGCTCCGCTGTCTGCTGCCCAAGAACTTGTCAATCTCAAGCTCGTGATAGACGCGGCTTATGGCGGCGTAGCCTAAGTTCTTGCAGTTGTCGCCGTCGAAGGTTTCGGCGGGGTCGATATCGACCGGCGTATGTCGGTTGGCGGCTTTTTTCTCGGCGTTCATCCGGGCGACCTCCTCTTCAAAATGAGCGACGGGGTCGTCATACAGGTCGAGGAAGTCGTCGAGATAGCCGATTTTTTTAACGCTCACGGTTCTTGAATGACCTTTTTGGGGATCGTGGTAGCCGTCCGCCACGGAAAGGTACACCCGACCGTTCTTGCGCTTGGACTTCTTTAAATACATATGGGATCACCTCTTTCCATTGAGCAAAGCTGTCCGTTCCGCAAGCTCTTTGTGAGTATTATATCATAGTTCGCGATAGTTCGCAAGTACTTTTTTACAACATATTGACATAAAAAAAGACCCTGAGGCCTTATGTTGTGCGGAACTTGAATTCACTTTCCATTATCTAGGTGAAAAACCAGGGA
>JAISBV010000029.1 GCA_031266025.1 Eubacteriales Family XIII. Incertae Sedis bacterium | reverse complement strand
AATCCATTTTCCGGCATTGGAAAGCCGGAACCCCTGACAGGTAAATTACAGGGGTTTTGGAGCCGCCGCATTGACGACGCCAACCGAATTATTTACAAGGTCGAGGGTGATCAGTTCATTATCGCCCAATGCGGAAGTCATTACGAGGATTAAGGCCATACCATCAACTTTGGAAAAGTTGAATCGAAGTGAAAAAGGTGGGGAGCATTCGTAAATGAACACTCACCGCGCTTTTTACAGCTTCACTGCTCCTCTCCGCTGCCCAATCTGCTCCGTCAGCAATTCCCACAGAGCGGTGCAGTCTTTTTGCAATGCCCGGATTCTCTGCGGATATATCCCGCCGTAGGTGTTACGCTCAAGGCAAAAGGAACGATCTATTGAAATTGACTGCTTTGATTCGGATTGCTTAAACACCGCCGGTGCATGAAAATTTGTTCTCAGACAGATGAGAGGTCAACCCTCAAATCCTTAAAATGTTAGCTTTTTGAAAGTCAACCGAGACCGGTATATCGGCACTCTTGTTTTTGCCTCCCGCGAGCCTTGATACAAGCGGGTTTGCAAGCCTTAAAAGGCTAACATCCACCCCCGTTTTTTTGCGTGAAAAAGTCCTTCCACAAAGCAAGGCTAAAAAAAACCTCTTTTTTATGTCGCCGCACCCGACACTTCGGGACAATTTGTCCCGAAGTCACTACAAACAAAAAAAACGCCTTAAAAGTCCGTTCTAAGTGGCGTTTTTTGTTTGTAGGCAGCTCCCTGCTTGTTTTCTATCTGTTGTACATTGTCATGCGATGTTTAAAAAACATCAAATAATTTCAAAAATGTGACCAATTTGTGACCGTAAAGGTGTATACTGCAATTAATACGTTATAACTTGCCTGTTTTGGCGTGTTTGCCCATTGCTGCTGCCGAACGGCCGCTTCCACGGCGCGACGCCCGCCCCGGTTCTTCCTGTCGCGCCGACGGAACCGCTGCGAGCGGTATACTTACATTGGTGCCAGATATGACGAAAAAGAAACTTGTCGTTTTGCAAACGGATATTTCCGTTCTTACCATTGAAGATAAGGACTATATTTCTCTGACCGATATGCTCAAAGCCAAGGACGGGGATTTTTTCATTTCCGATTGGTTGCGAAACCGCAATACGGTTGAGTTCCTCGGTATCTGGGAGCAAATTCACAATCCAGCTTTTAATTATGGCGAATTCGCCATAATTAAAAGCCGGGCCGGATTGAACAGTTATAAAATCAGTGTCAAGGAATGGGTTGAAAAAACAAACGCCATCGGTCTCAGAGCATCAGCCGGGCGATATGGCGGCACATATGCATACAAAGACATTGCCTTTGAGTTCGGTATGTGGATCAGCCCTGAATTTAAGATTTATCTGATCAAGGAATTTGAGCGACTGAAAGACGAGGAACACAGGCACCTCGGATGGGACATCAAGCGTAATCTCACGAAAATAAATTATCGTATCCATACCGACGCTGTCAAAGAAAATCTAATTCCGCCAACACTTACGCCGGGGCAAATAAACAACGTATACGCAAGTGAAGCCGATGTGCTGAATGTCGCGCTGTTCGGCATTACAGCCAAACAATGGCGCGAAATAAACCCGACGTTGAAGGGCAACATCCGGGACTATGCGAATATCTCTCAACTTGTTTGCTTGTCCAATTTGGAAAACTTGAACGCTTTGTTTATCAACGAGGGTATGTCACAAGCGGAACGATTGGCCAAATTAAACGCCATCGCCATAAATCAAATGAAACTTTTAACAGAGGATAAGCGCGTTTTGGCGTTGGAAGAACACAGCGGCCAAGAGCAGTAGGCTGTTTCGGGCCAAGTCTGCTTCAGCAAGAGAACTTTCAGAAGGATTTATCTTTTCTTCCGGCTTCAGGTCTCATCAAATAATTTCAAAAATGTGACCGATTTGTGACCGTAAAGGTGTATACTGTATATAATTATAACTAAAGACTGTCATTTTTGTTTTCCTTGCTCATGTAACATTTTTCAAAAAATGTTACATGAGCCTTGTTTCTGTTGAATTTTCAACGAATTATTTTTGTCTTAAACACTCTCCGTTACATGACTTTACATTCTGCGGCTCTGTTTTTCATTGAAATTTCAAGCTCTTTTTGCCATGTAACATTTTTTGAATTATGTTACATACCTTAGAGAGAGGAAACGGAACGATGAAAAGCACAGAAAACACAGAAAGCATTGAAAGACGAATGTTCCGCCTGCTTGTCTGCGCCTTGGGTCTGCTGCTTATACTCGCGCTCGCAAAGGGCGGTCTGCCGGCGGCCTTCGCGGACGAACAACTCGTACTTACATATACGCTGAACGATGCCGGAACCGAGGCTACTATTACAAAATGTCTCACGACCGCTACCGATAAGCAGGTTGCGGATGCGTTTGATGAGATATGCAGCGGGGCGGCTGTAAGTATAACGAGTATCGGCAGCCAAGCGTTTCAGTATTGCAGCGGTTTGACAAGCATTGTTATCCCATCCGGTGTGACAAGTATCGGTAGTCAAGCGTTTAGCGGTTGCACCGGTTTGGCAAACATTGCCATTCCGGACGGCGTGACGAGTATTGGAAGCTATGTGTTTGACGGTTGTAGGAATCTGGAGAAGATAAGCATTCCGGACGGCGTGACGAGTATTGGAAGCAGCGCGTTTAGCGGCTGCGTTAATCTGACGGAAATCGAATTGCCCGACGGCTTGGAGAGCATAGGAAGCAGCGCGTTTCTGGATTGCGCCGGTCTGACAAGCATTGTAATTCCGGACGGCGTAACAAGCATAGGCAGTCAGGCGTTTTATAGTTGCGGCAGTCTGACCGGCATTGTGCTTCCGGACAGCGTAACAAGCATAGGAAGCAGTGCGTTTAACAACTGTACCGGCCTGACAAGCATTGTGATTCCGGAAGGCGTTATAAGCATCGGAGAAAGAACGTTTTACGGTTGCAGCAGTTTGACTGAAGTCAGCATCCCTGACGGCGTGACGCGCATAAGCAGCTATGCGTTTTACTATTGCATCCGCTTAGCGAGTATCAATATTCCGAGCAGCGTAACGAATATTGATCCCTATGCGTTTAACTATTGCAACAGCCTGACAGACATCGATATTCCGGAGGGTGTGATAAGCATTGGGGAGAGAGCATTCAGCGATTGTAAAAGTTTGACGAGTGTTGATATTCCTGCCGGTATAACGAGCATAAGCGACAGCGCGTTTTACAATTGCAGCAGTTTGACGAGCATCGGTATTCCTGACGGCGTAACGAGCATAGGCATCGGCGCGTTTTACTATTGCAACAGCCTGACAAGCATTAATATTCCGGACAGTGTAACGAGTATAAGCGCCAGTGCGTTTTACTATTGCAGCAGTTTGACAAGTATTAATATTCCCGCAGGCGTAACGAGCATAGGCGACAGTGCGTTTGGCGACTGCAGCAGCTTGACAAGCATTGTGATTCCGGACAGCGTAACGAACATAGGCAGCAACGCGTTTGGCGGCTGCAGCAGCTTGACAAGCATTAATATTCCGGACGGTATAACGAGCATAAGCAACAACATGTTTTACAATTGCAACAGTTTGACGAGCATTGATATTCCGGATGGCGTAACGAGTATTGGCAACAATGCGTTTTCGGGTTGCACCGGCTTGACGAGCATTGATATTCCTGATGGCGTAACAAGCATAGGTAGCAATGCGTTTTCCGGTTGCACCGGCCTGACAGAAATCAGCATTCCTAACAACGTAACGAGTATCGGCGACAGTGCGTTTAGTGCTTGCAGTAATCTGGCGAATATCGTCATTCCGGATAGTGTAACGAGTATTGGAGACAGTGCATTTAACGGTTGCAGTAGCTTTACAAGCATTGATATTCCTGCCGGCGTGACGAGTATTGGGCAAAATGCCTTCTACAATTGCGCCGGCCTGACCTTTATTTCGGTTGACGACGGTAATCTCTTTTACGCAAGCAACGGCGGCGTATTGTTCAATAAAGACGGAACGAGGGTGATTCAGTATCCTCTGAATACCACTCAAACAAGCTACACCATTCCCGCAGGCGTAACGAACATTGGGAACAGTGCGTTTGACGGTTGCACCGGCCTGACGGATGTCAGCCTTCCCGCGAGCGTGACGGAGATTGGAAATTGGGCGTTTTACGGTTGCAGAAATCTGGCGAGTATAAACATTCCGGACGGCGTGACGAGTATTGGGGAGCTTGCGTTTTACCAATGCGTCCTTTTGACGGAGATAAACATTCCGGACGGCGTGACATATATCGGTAGAATCCCGTTTTACGGTACCGGCATCACGGAAATCACCGTTCCGGCTTCGCTCTCTTCGGTGGGATCAGCCACGCTGCAGCTCGGAGGCGGGCCTTTCGGCGGGATGAGTAATTTGAAAAAAATTGTGATTAAGCACGGTATGGAATCACTTCCGGCCAACATTTTTTATTGCGTCGGAGCCTATAGCACAGCGATTATCCATGTACCAATGAGCATAGCTTCGGGCGCGGACACGGCGGGCATGACGGGCGTTGATTCGTCGACGGGCATTGATTTGTCGAGGGGCATTACTGTTCAAGGCGTCAAAGGAAGCTATATCGTCGCGTGGGCCGAAGAAAACGGAATAAAATGCGAAGAAGTGGACGGCGAGATCAAAGATCCCGCTATAGAAAGCGCGTGGCTGAACGTGCCGTATCAATACATCATAGAAACGGGTACATACGAAAATATAGGATTGGATTTCAAGGTAGTGGACAAAACTAAACTGCCGGCCGGTTTGGAATTGCTGCCCGACGGCCGCTTCCACGGCGCGCCGCTTAAAACGGGCACGTTTACATTCGTCGTAGAAGTTCGGTATCCCGAATACGGTTACCTTCTCGACAGACAGAGTATAGAACTGACAGTCGAGGCGCCCGTGGGTTATCCCGGCGATATAGAGCTTTTCGAAAGCAACGATTATCCCATCAGCGATTTTATCGGCGAATCCACGGGTGATGTCGGCGGCGTGCCCGTCGGCTATGTGCTGACACTTTTGCGGAGCGATGAGGATGATACGATTTTCAGGTTCAGGGTGGCCGATACGGATATAAACGACGACGGTCTGATTGACGCCGCCGACAGCAATTTTCCGTACTTTACGGACTTTTGGCTCGACGGCGAAAAGCTGACGAGCGCGTCGGCCATATCGGGCGGCGACTACGGAGCGCATGAAGGCAGCACGGTCGTCACGGTATACGCCAAGACGTTTCAGAACCTCAATAACGGTAATCATACCGTAGCGGCCGAGTTTATGATCCCGACGAGGGAAGGCGATCCGCCCATACAGAAAGTCGCCGCGCAGAAGTTTACGCTTGAACTGATTGATCCCGAGCCGGACCCTGAGCCTGAGCCCAACAACGATCCCGATCCCGAACAGAAACCCGATCCTGAGCCCGAACCCAATACCGATCCGGAACCCGAGCCGAATCCGGGTTCCGTGCCGGATCCCGAACAGCCGAACCGCGACGACGATATTCCGGGCGGCCAAGAAACGAACAACGGCCTGCCCGCCGGAATCCCGAGAGCCGTCAACACGGCAACGACCCCGGCCCGAAGCGGATCGGACTCCGGCGCTCCGGCCGTCTTAACGGCGACAGAGACAGCGGACGCGGCGGACGAAACCCCGGCGGCCCCGGTAATTGCGCCGGCAACCCCCGCCATTGTCGCCGAGGACACGGGCGCGGCGGGCGCAGACACGAACCCTGCGGGTATAACCGGCGCCGTCGCAATAGACGGTCTGCCGCGTGACGCGAACGGTCTGTTTTACTTTGTGCTTGACGGCAGCGGCGCGCCGCTTGAAGCACGGCTCGACGTTCCGCTCGCCGACTTCGCCGATATGTATTTTGACGGAGAACTGTGGACGCTCGGCGCTGACTACGACACGCGCGAAGGCAGTACAATACTTGTGATCACGGCGGAGAGACTCATGGACTTTGCATACGGTACGCACGAGATCGACGCGCGCTTCAAAGAAGACCTCAAAGTCGCTTTCACGTTCGACCTGCGCGGCCCGGCGCCCGCGAACGATCCGGAAGCCCCTGCCGAAAACACGGCGCTTGAGCCGGGGTCTCCCGTCACGGGTCTTCCCGGCGCGCCATTCCTTAAAGCCGCGCTCGCCATTGTCCTGCTGACAGCGGCGGCCCTTGTACTGCGCGCGCGCCGTGCAGGCTGATCCGTCTATCCCCTATTTCAGCACGCCCGCGTCAAACATGCGTTCGATCTCCGATTCCGAATAACCGAGCTCGCGCAGAACCGTTCTCGTTTCGCCGGGCGAAGGCTTTTTGCCCGCGCAGTCAAAGCGCGCCGGAGTTTCGGAAAACTTATAAGGGCTCCCCGGCTGCTTGATCGCGCGGCCTTCGCCGGCAGGAACGTCTACAAGCATTTCACGTTCACGCGCCAACGGACTCGAAAAAGTCTCGCTTAGTGTGAGCACGGGTTCGAAACACGCGTCAACATCCCGAAAGACTTTAAGCCAATGAGAAAGATCATGTGATAAAAATATATTTCTCGTCTCGGCCTTAACCTCCGAAGTCGCATAAACGGTCAGCGGAATCCATTCTTCCTTGCCGAGCGCGCGGCAAAACGCCTCCCAAAACTTGGGCTCCAAGCCGCCGAAAGCAACGTGGCGCCCGTCGCGCGTTTCATAATAATCATACATGGTTCCGCCGTTCAGCAACGTACTTTCCCGCTCCGGCGACTCACCGGAATACAGACAATTCGCGCCCCACAGAGAATTGAACGCCATTACGCCGTCGGTCATGGATATATCCAAAAACTGACCCGCGCCGCTTCGAGTCCTGCAAATTACGGCGGCCAAAATCGCGATAATCGCGTTTGCGGAACCCGAAGCCACATCCGCTGTCTGAATGCCGTTCAAGCTCGGGCCTTCGGCTCTTCCGCCCGAATAGCCCGCCACGCCGCCGAGCGAAAGATAATTGATGTCATGGCCCGCGCGATTTGACATGGAATTGCCGTGACCGTAACCCGTCAGAGAACAATAGATCAAACGCGGATTCACAGCAGAAAGCGCGTTGTAGCCAAGACCGAGTCTGTCCATGACTCCGGGTCTGAATTGCTCTATAATTATATCATACTCGGATACGAGCTTTTTTACGATGCGGACGGCTTCGGCATCTCGCAGGTTTAACAGAACGGAGCGCTTATTGCGCCCCAGATAGGCCGCCGCGGCCGAATAATTCTCGCCTTCTATCAGCGGAGGAAGATCGTCCAACAGATCGTGCCGCGCCGCAGTGGTCACGCGAAGAACATCCGCGCCCATATCCGCCAAATTCATCGTTGCGAAGGGCCCCGGAAGCAAGGTCGTGAAATCCAATATTTTTAAACCTTGAAGGGCCGTTTCCATAAGAACCTCCTTAACCGATCACCGCATTTTGCCGATGATCGCGGGCGCGCCTAAAAACAAACCACTCCCGCGCTTTACAGAGAGTGGTTTTTAATACCGATCCACATTTAAAATATTACCTTGAAGCGGAGCGGTAGATACTGTTTTTAACCGGCCGGCCAAAACAGCGCCGCGTTTTACATCAATACAGATTCGCGAATATCTCTCTGAGCTCGCCGTCCTCCAAGAATACATAGTTGTTTACAAGCAGACGCTGCTGATTATCGACGGTCGATTTGGTAAATTCGTCGATCTGCGCCTCCGTCATGCCGTACTCTCGAAGCGGCTTCTTCGCTATAAGTTTATTCAGGAATGTCTCTAACTCGCCGTATACGTCGCCGCTCGGATCTACGCCGATGATCTCCGCGAAGATGCGCGTGAGCGACGCGATCTTGCCGTTCGGATTCTTGCGGATATAGAGTTTGAGCACTTCTGTGAAGAACTGATAGTTAGCTTCGCCGTGAGGTACATGGAAAGCGCCGCCGATCGAATACGAGAGAGCGTGTACGGCCGCGCAGCCCGCGTTGCCAAAGGCTATACCCGCGTAATTCGACGCCAAAACGAAGTCTTTCATATGCGCGTTTCTCTCATTCTCGCCCTTCAGGACAACATGCTTGTATCCGTTCATAATGAGCTTGATGGCGTGTATCGAATACTGTTCCGTGAACGGCGTGGCCTTGGGTGAAAGATATGACTCGACCGCGTGAATCAGAGCGTCCACCGAACTCGTTGTAAAGACCTTGTAGGGCAGACTGTTCATGGTTTCAGGAATAAGAACGGCAATGTCGGCATAGGTCTCTTCTACGGCAATGCCCTTCTTGACGTGCAGGGATTTGAGTTCCGCGATCGCGACGTTCGTCACCTCACTGCCCGTGCCGCAGGTAGTCGGAATGACGATCAGTGTCTTGCGTTTCTGCGGGGGCTTCGCGCCCGTGAACAGATCGACGGACTTATCCGGAACATCAAGTGCCAAAACCTTGCATATATCCACTATAGTTCCGCCGCCGAGCGCGATAATACGGCTGTAGTTGTACTTTTTTGCTTCTTTTGCAAGACCGTCTATCATCTCGTCGGTAGGCTCGCCCGCGCCGTACTTCTCCTGAAATATCACATTGGTACTGACGCCGAGAGGCTCGATATAGGGCTTGTATATCCATTCGTTCGTGATCAGAAGGTCGTCCTTGCCGATCTTAAACTCATCATGAAATTCTTTTACTTTATCAAAATAGTATATTTTCGGAACCACTCTAAGTGCAAGCATGATTTTCCCCTTTTCTTCTATTTTCTTCTATTGGTTTTGATTGAATGTAACTATTCAAACCCCACGTGATTTTTACCCATCTCGGAACCTGATTCGAATTTTAGCCTTCTCACGTACTACTGTGTACGTTCCGAGGGCCAAAATTCGTCTCAGAACCCGATCTGAGAAAAACTGACGCGGCGTTTGAGTAGTCTTGATTGCAATCTTTGAGAAGTAACGATTGAATTTTCTTGCAGTAATCAATAAATTTTATCAATAAGCTTCGTCAAAACGTTTCTTGAATTCTTCTTTGAGCTCATCCCTATGGTCGGGGTGCGCGATACCGATCAGGTTTTTTGCCCGCTGTCTGAGCGATTGCGCCTTGAGCAAGGCGGCGCCGTATTCCGTTACAACGTAGTCTACGTCGTTGCGCGAGGTCGTGATTGCGGAACCTTGATCAAGGAAGGGAACGATCTTGGGAATGACTGAACCGTCCTTTTTTACCGTCACTGAAGGCATGGCGACAATGGACTTGCCGCCTTCACCCATGGCTACTCCGCGCATGAAATCGACTTGACCGCCCACGCCGCTGAACTGGCGCAAACCCATGGATTCGGCGTTCACCTGCCCCATAAGATCCACCTGTAAAGCCGAATTGATCGCAATCATCTTGTACTGTTTGCTGATGATGGTGGGATGGTTTACGTAATCTACAGGTCTGACCTCGACGACCGGATTTCTGTGAGCGAAATCATAGAGCTTCCGAGTCCCCATAAGGAATGTCACAGTCATGCGATTCTTGTTCATGGATTTTTTGGCGCCCGTAATCACGCCCGCCTCGAAGAGCTTCAGCGTACCGTCCGAGATCATCTCGGAATGTATGCCGAGATCCTTCTTGTTTTTCAGGAACAGCATTACAGCATCGGGTATTGCGCCTATGCCGAGCTGAAGCGTGGAACCGTCTTCAACCAAGGCCGCGCAGTGTTCGCCTATGGCCTTTTCCGTGTCGCCGATCTTTGGCGGCTGTATTTCGTAAATAGGCGAATCCGTCTCGACTATATGATTGAACACCGATATATGAACGATGCCGTCCCCGTAAGTGAAAGGCGTGTTCGCGTTTACCTGAGCAATAACGGTCTTGGCTGAGCTTATAGTCTGCAATGTATAATCCACCGAAGGGCCGAGACTGCAATAGCCGTGCTCGTCCGGCGGACTTACCTGCAACATCAGAACATCCGCGCGCAGCTTGCCCTCGCGAAAGAGCTTGGGAACCTCATGGAAAAACGCCGGCGTAAAATCACCCCTGCGCTCCGCGATCGCGCCCCTCGTATTCGCGCTTGCGAATATGGGATTGATGCGAAAATGCTTTTCCATGCCCGGAGCGGCGTACGCGCCCGAACCCAGGCTTACCATATGCTTGATTTCCACATTCTCGTACTGCGCCGCGTTCGCCACCATGGCGTCGACAAGAGCCGGCGGTTCTCCGACGCAGTGCGCCAACACAACGGCGTTGCCGGACTTGATATGCGTCACAGCTTCCGCCGCAGTGCAAAGTTTAGTTTTGTACAGTTCTCTCCAATCCAAAACACTACCTCCCAATTAATTATTCAGAATATCCTCTATCTGCGCGCAAGCTTCGGAGATTTGCGTCTCATCCCAGATGAAAACGCTCCCTTTTGCGGCCCTGTACGCATCCAAAGAGGTGCAGCGGTTCACACAACCGGCTATATAGAGCAGTATATCGTACTCAAAGCCCTCTTCCGCATACGTAAAGCTCATATCGTCGCCGAAATGCTCCTTGACGTCCGATAACGCTTTGCCTCGGTCATATCGAGGATTGCATCCGCCGCAGAATTTTACACCGCACAACATGGCGCTGTTCGTCAATCCTTAATGCCCGCCAATTTACGCGCGAGCGCCTTCTTGCCTTCGATAGTGCCCTGACGCGCTATCATGATGCGCTGCGCTTGCGGCGATCCGGCGCCGTGCATGGATTCGGTTCTGTAACCGACGGCGGAAGAACCGAGACACAAATTTTCGATGAAGCGCATAAGACGCTGCCTGTTTTCCGTCGGTACTGACGCAACTCCTTGGAAAAACTTATTGCACCATTCGCCTATGGTCAAACCGGAATTTGTCGGAATCTTCTTTGTCGACCTGAAGTCCTGTGCGGACGGCATGGTCACGACAAGTCCGCCGGCGATATCCTCGGCAAGCCGCACTATCTCATACGGGAATCTCGTCACGTTCTGTTTACATACATTCGCAAGCAGCAGGTCGATCTGATAGTTGCCGGCCTTTGTCGGATAACCTTCGGCGGAACAGGCGATGCCGCAGCAGTAAAGGGTCTCGTTCAGATGCGTCATTTCGATGAGTTTGTCCTTGACGTGAGAAGCCTTTTGCGCGCCGTTGTAATCGGCTATAAGAGCCGCCGCGCCGATCAGAACGTCGCCGACGCCGACCTTGCAACCGCCGTAAGACTGTCTGTGATATCCCGCAAAGCGCTCGACCAACATACCCGCGAACTCCCATTCTTCACACAGGAATATGCGGTCGTTCGGGATGAATACGTTATCGAATACAACGAGAGCCTCTTGACCGCCAAACTGCTTGTTACCTACGTCGATATCCGCATTCTCCTCCATCTTCCTCGTGTCGCACGACTGCCTGCCGTATATCATAAACAAGCCCGGAACGTCGGAAGGACACGCGAACGAAACAGCATAGCTCTTATCGGTCTCGGTCATGGCTATGGTAGGCATAATGAGATGTTCGTGCGAGTTTATGGAACCGGTCTGATGTGCCTTGGCGCCCCTGACGACGATGCCGTCCGCGCGTTTTTCGACAATGCGCAAAAACAAATCCGGATCGGCCTGTTTGCTCGGCGAAAGACCCCTGTCGCCCTTGGGATCCGTCATGGCGCCGTCGACCGTCAAATCGTTTTCTTGGACATAGATCAAATATTTTTTAAAGTTCTCGTGATAATGGGTACCGCATTTCGCGTCTGTTTCATATGTTGTGGAAAATACCGCGTTGAACGCGTCCATACCGACGCAGCGCTGGAAGCACGAAGCCGTCTTCTGTCCAAGCAGACGCTGCATCTTGACCTTATTTCTCAAATCCTCGGTGCTTTGATGCAGATGTGAAAAACGATTGACCTTTTTACCGGTCAGGTTGGAGGTTGCGGTCATCAGATCGCTGTACTCCGGATCCTGCGCCAGATCATACGTGATCGCTACGCAGTTTATGGACGGGCGAATCATCGGATGATCTACCCAATTATCTATCTTTTCGCCGAATAGGTATACATTTGTGCCCAATTTTCGCAAACTCTCGATGTACTCCGCTCCTGTCATTAAAGCCATGTCTCAATCCTCCTCATTGATTGATTTTAATCTCACCACTAAGTATTTTTTTTGCCATATCTATGAGCTCTCGGCTCACGGACATATCCAACACAATATCATCTAGTTCAGGCAATTCTTCCAATACGATGGAACGAATGATATCTTCCACGGTGTATTGCGCGGAAGGACAGCCGCTGCACGCGCCCGTCATCTTGACATAAGCCACGCCGTTCTCGTATTTCGCAAGTTCCGCGCCGCCGCGGTGCCCTTCAAGCAGAGGATTGACCTTCTCGGCCAAAACCGTTCTGATCCTTTCTTCCATCATAAAAATACCCGCGAACCCTTCTACCGCAGACAAGTCCGAAACATTTACAGTCTGCCTGATACGATACGGCGACTTTTCGCGAAATCACCAATTACAGTATATACATAAACGGGGCGATTGGCAAGCGGAAATTCATGGCGGCATATGATTTATCAAAGTTTTTTATACAATTGCGACATATTAAAAAGCATTAGAATTTTAACATGATTTTGCTCGGCGCATATATATCCTTCACTGTTATTGAAAAAAATCCCCTTCTCCGGTATACTTTGCGGAGAGAAGAAGAGCAGACAAAAAGGCGTTTGCAGGAGGTGTGTATTGAGCGAAGAGCCGCAAACAGGCAAAAAACGCTGCGTTATTATCACCGCGCGCGTGGAAAGCACTGTATCCGCCGCGCTGCGCGTAAGGGAGGACGATTTCATCATATGCGCGGACGGCGGCTATGACAGAGCCGCGGCGGAGCATATCAAGCCCGACGTGATCATAGGCGATTTTGATTCGGCAGAAATGCCGACCGGCGCGGCGCCCGGCGTTCGCATACTTAAATTCCCCTCGGAAAAAAACGATACGGACACAATGCTGTCTTTAAAACACGGATTAGCCGCGGGTTTTTCGGATTTCGTTATCGTCGGAGGTATGAGCGGCCGTTTTGATCACAGCGTCGCCAACCTCCAAACGGCCGCGTACTGTCTCGATCACGGCGGCCGCATACGGCTGCTTGACGAATCAAACAGAGCGACGATGACGGACGAGGACGTCTTTATACTGCAGCCGGCGGAAGGTTTCTGTTTTTCTCTGTTTTCATGGTCGGAGCACTGCTCGGGCGTCGACATCGAGAACGCGAAATACAGCGTGAGAGACGCTTGTCTGACACAAGGCTTCCCCTTGGGCGTCAGCAATGAATTCACCGGCGGCCCCGTTACGATACGTAAAAAAAACGGACGTCTGTTGATCATCCTGTCGCGAAAGGAACGCTGAACTGTCCGGCGCGAGCAAAAAACCCGCCGGATGTTCTGTATATCGGCGGGCCCTTTCTCGCCCTGTCAAAAACTCTGCTGTAATTTTAAACGATTTTAACCGATTTTAACCGGTCGGATCAATATTTGTCGAATCCGCTCCCAAGATCAATCTCCGGCGCCCTGTTATATGACTGCGAAGCGCCCGCAGACTGTCTCGCGCTGTAAACTTCCGCGGAGGAAACCGTACCGTTCTCCTTCAGCTTGAACTGTGAGAGTATGTTTTCGAGCATGCCGGCCTGCGCTGACAACTCTTCGGCGGCGGCAGCCGACTCTTCCGCTGTAGCGGAGTTGGACTGAACCACGTCGGATATCTGACTCATGCCGTTTGTAATCTCGGATATGGAATCGCTCTGTCTGCGCGACGCGCCGCTGATCGCCTGCATCGACAGGGCGTTCTTTTCGGATATCTCGTTGACTGAATTGAGACTTTCACTCGTTCTCGCGGCTATGGAATTGCCTTCCGTAACCTTTTGCGTGCTGCTTTCTATCAGCACGGCCGTTTCCTTTGCGGCTTCCGCCGACTTCGAAGCAAGATTACGAACCTCGTCCGCGACAACGGCAAAGCCCTTGCCGTGCTGCCCGGCGCGCGCCGCTTCCACTGCCGCGTTGAGCGCTAATATATTTGTCTGGAATGCTATATCGTCTATGACTTTTATTACCTTAGCTATATTATTCGAACTTTCGTTTATGTCATGCATGGCCGCTGTCATATTGTACATGGATTCCATGCTCTCGTTCATGTATCTGCTCGAAAGCTGCACATCGTCAAACGCTTCCTGGGATTTTTTAGTATTGTCCTCGGACTGCGAAAGCACCTCCGCAATAGACGCGGAGAATTCCTCAAGCGTAGCGGCCTGCTCGGTGGAACCCGAAGCCAAAGACTGCGCGCCGGTCGCGATTTGTTCCGCCCCGGCGGAAACCTGAGCCGAAGCCTCTCTGATCTCAAGCAGCATCTTGTTATTCTTGTCTATAACCGTATTGATGGATTGGTTCATTATATCCTTGTCGGATCTCACGGGAACAGACGCGCGATAATCTCCGTCGGCAATCAGCTCCAATACGCTCGCCTGCTCTTTTATGGCGTCTATCATCCCTTGGAAAGCCTTTGCGAGAGCGCCCATTTCATCCCTGCTGTCGGAATTCACTGCAATGTCAATATCGCCTTTGGCAATTGAAGACGCGGCGTCGACCAAGCGCATGGCCGGTGTAGCGATAAGTCTCGATATCACCAATCCGAAGGTTATGGCGGCCACGACGGCCACGACGGCGATAACTATCAGAACAGCAATCATGATCATGGAATTCCTTGTATCGTCGGCATCCGCATTATTGGCTGTATTTGTGATTATCACAATCATATCGTTGACGTTCTCTTGAAAAACGGAGGCCAACAGCACCAAATCATCCATGATATCCGCAGCGCCGGCGGCATTTCCGGATTGTATATTGTCTATCATTTCCTCAAGAACATCTTCGTAATCGGCATAGCCCAATTGTATCTTGGCCATCTGCGCCCGGCCCGCATCCGTCAGCAGATGCCCTTGCAAATACTCGACTTCTTCAGAAACGCTTTGGCGGGCGGCGTTTAAAGCATCCAAAGCCGCGTTTCTCTTTGCGGTGTTGTTGATGTTTAAAATTCCGTCGCGATACGCAATTCGCTGTAAAGCCAAATCGTACTGCAATTCACCCGTATGATCCATATTTTGGACATGTGTGAACATTTGAGCCTGTGTCTTATTCATCAATGTCATGCCGAAAATACCGATGCCGCCCACCACCGCCGTCAAAATGGCGACTAACAGAAAGCCAAACAGCAATTTCGTTCTTATTTTCCAGTTTCTCATTTGCCACCTCCGGGTGTCTTATCGTTCAGGAATTCAACCAAAGAAACAATAATGGGATTTATTACGCAAACGGGTTCAATACCCGTTCGCAGGCTCCGGGCACGCGTACCCCGTAGCTCGCTGCGTTTCCTTATTCATAGTGTAGGGTATTGAACCCACTCCCAATAACTTCCTATCGTATCAAACTGCCCGGCTATCCAATACCCGGTAGTCTTGCTGCGGGCAGTTTATATTGAATTTCCGTCAAAAAAAGTTTCCCTCTTACCTGTTATTTTAACCGCTCGCAACATACTCGTCAAGCAGAGCTTTTGTTTTTTAGCAATTAATTGTTACCAAACGCGCGAAGTTAAAACACGCAGGGTTAAATGTGTCGCGAAAGGGCCGTTTTTCAACGAAACAACCCCTTCGCCACAGAATCGCGCGCTGATTCGGCGCCGCGATTTTACGATAGTTTTGTTTACAGAGCCGCCGGCTTGGGCAGCCTTTCATCTATCATATTCATCAGATGATCCGTAAGGCGGAGCTTATCCGAAAGCGCGCCTTCGCTCACGACAACGAGCGCGGACTTGTCGGGAGCAAGCACGCCTCCCGTCACTTTGCCGGGTTCCGCAATCCTGTAGCCGGGCATCAGTGCGTCCATCTCGCGCGAAATATCAGCCGTATCGTCCCAAGGAAATTCGACTTCATAGACGCGCGCGATCTCGCTCGCGACTTCCCAGTTCGACAATTCCACTTCTTCTTCCGCAGCACAGCGTACATTTTGGAGCCGTCTCTCGGTATTCGTGAACGTACCGTCCGCAGACGCGAAACCAGTGCCGGGTATCACAATATCTGCTTTCTTAGCTGTATTTGTCAAATGAGTATCGCACACCATAAGGAAATCAAGACCCTCGACGCCGGCGCCGGGATCCTCTCCGAACAGCAGCAGCGCCTTGACGCCGTTCATCGCCTCCGCGCCGTCTGTTATGCCGAGATCGACGAGACCTTGGCTGTTGTTCTTGGCTTTCACTTGCAATATACCGTTCCTCGGCGCGCCTATATGTCCCGAAACGACGGCTATATCCGCAAGCAGCGTCGCCGCAGCCGTCGAAATCAGGTTCTGTTGGAACACGATCATGGCCTTCTTTGCGCCGAGATATATATCGGCTACGGCCTTTGCGTCCTCACCGGGCGTCACATGCGCCAAATCTGCTGCAAACGCGTCGAATCCGTCGGCTTTCACAGCCTTGTCGCCGGACGCGATTACCTTCGCTATTTCTTTCAAAAATCCGACGCCGTTTTTTGTATATACGGTTTTATACGCAAAACCTATATGCGGTTCGCTGTCCGCAGGATCGATCAGTATCACTTTCGCGCCGCCTTCGGCGGCCTGCTTGAGCTTGATGCGTATAACGGGATTTTCTGTCCAATCGAAGCCGACCGCAAGTATCACTTCCGTTGAAAGCATCTCGTCTATCGTGTTCGGGGACGCGTCGAAGCCCAGTACAGGCGCAAGACCGCTCTTCCTGTTGTTGAACGAGAGAACGCGGGCGCCTATAACCTCGGCCATCTTCTTCACGGCGTAAGCCTCCTCGTTCGTATACCTGTCAGAGACGGCTACGGCCACGGCGTCGCGGCCGCAGCGCGCGGCTATGGACTGAACCTTTTTCGCCGTTATGATCAGCGCATCGTGATAGTCAACCTCTTCGAGACCGCCGTTCTTCTTGACCATAGGATGCATGAGTTTGCCCTCAAGCTCGGCGCAGTCAAAACCGAAACGGCCGCGGCCGCAGAGCAGCCCCTTGTTGACGGCGCCCATATTGTCGGGAACGGCTTTGACGAGCATATCGCCGTAAGTTTCAAGATGCAGACTGCATCCCACAGAGCAGTAGGGACAGGTCGTGTCTGTTTCCTCCGTTTCGAGCGGTACGGATTTCACAATTGAAAGTCTCTCCTGAAGCGCTCCTGTCGGGCATACGCTGACGCACTGGCCGCATGATATGCAGCCGGATTCAGTCAATGATTTTTCGAGCGTGGGCTTTACGACCGTGTCGAATCCCCTGTCTACCAATCCGAGAGCGCCGATGCCCATAACCTCGTCGCAGGCTCTGACGCAAAGACCGCAGAGTATGCACTTGTTCGGGTCGCGCACGATGAACGGATGCTCGTCCTCGTACTCGATGCTGTTCTTGTCGCCCGCTATTCTTTCCGGCTTCACATCGTATTTGTTCGCGAAATCATAGAGCTTGCATTCAAAGTAATCCCCGCAGCCGCATTCGAGACAGCGCATCGCGTCCGCCGCCGCCTGCTCGTCCGTGTAACCGAAGACGACCTCCGTGAAGTTGTCCTTCCTCTCCTCGGGCGAGAGTTGCCCCATCTTGGGCCGGCATTCCCGTTCCCTGTCCTCGTATTCCTTCTCCGTCACATCGAGGCGCTCGACCGTGTACGGCTTTTCGTAGCGAATTATTTCTCCGGCCAGATACGCGTCGACAATGTCGCAGGACTTGTGCGCGTCGGCAATGGCCTCTATGGCGACGGTTATCTTGTCGTTGGCGCAGTCTCCGCCGACAAACACGCCTTCCAGACTCGTCATAAACGTATCCGCGTCGCAGACGAGACCCTTTTTGCGCGTGCGCTCCACGCCGTCGAAGCCGTCCGGCGCCACAGCCTGCCCGATGGCGAGTACGACGTTATCGAC
>JAISBV010000026.1 GCA_031266025.1 Eubacteriales Family XIII. Incertae Sedis bacterium | reverse complement strand
ACAAGCCCGAAATGACGTTCTTTTGCCGAAATTATGTTCTTGATGTTATAAGTTCCATGTGATTTTTAACTTGCCTTCCGTCGCGTATATCCGCGAAATCAGCGCGTCCGCCGCGTTTCTTTTTTCTTCAAACCCTGCTTCCGCCCAGTTGTCTATGTATTCGGAAATCATGCGCAGCTTCTCCGCGAGAAGCGTTCCGACGGATTTGCCGGGCGATTTTTGAAATTTTTTCAGTTTGCTCACCATTTTTTTATAGATAATCGTTTCGAATTCAGTCACGAGCAGCTTGCCGCAGCCCGGACAATTTCGGCTGTTTGCCCGTTTCGAGCAGCGAAAATACCTTATATCGGACGGGTTGGCCATGCTCAAAAGCGCGTAACCGCAATGGCCGCATTTGATTTTTCCCGCGAGCCACGTGTTTTTCGGCTTGCGTTCCGATCGGATCGTCACGTTGTTCATCAGCTTGTGACGGCAGCTCAACCACAAATCCGAAGGCACGAGACCTTCGTGCGGCGCCAATACCAACAGCTGCCCGTTGATATCGTCTATACCTTCGGGGTTGTTGTCTCTGCCCCTGTAGAGATAACAGCCGTTTGTCCCCGAAAAATCATCCGCGTCGTTTGCGATAACGGCGCCGCAATTCTTGAAAAATTCAAAGACCGGAAGGTCTGCCCTGACATATACGGGATTTCGCAGCATACGCGCCAACAGGGACGGACACACCCTTTTGTCGCCGAGTCCGCCCATGCCCGAGAATGTTTGCATAATGTCGCCGTAGGAGCTTTCAGGATCGGAGTATATTTCAAACATGCGCTGTATCTGTTCGGCTTCGTCGGGCTGCGCCACTAATCGCTTTGTGCGAATACCGTCCAACGTGAATTGTTCCGTTCTGTAGCCGTAAGGGGCCTTGCCTCCCATACGCAGGCCGCGCGTGCAGCGCGAATAGAATGTGTCCGTTACGCGCGTCTGGATGGTTTCCCGTTCGAGCTGCGCGAACACTATACAGATATTCAGCATAGCGCGGCCCATCGGCGTTGAGGTGTCGAATTTTTCCGTGGAGGATACAAATTCTACGTCGTGTTTTCGAAAGAGCTCCATCATGTTCGTAAAATCAAGGATCGAACGGCTTATTCTGTCAAGCTTGTATACTACCACCCGTTCAATAAGTCCGTCGTTTATGTCCCGCAGAAGCTGACGAAATTGGGGACGGTCGATATTTTTGCCGCTGTAGCCTTTGTCACGATATTCCCTGAATTCAGCGCCTTTCAGCTCGTATTTGCAGAAGTCGATCTGGCTTTCGATGGAGATGCTGTCGGCCTTATCTACCGATTGACGTGCGTAAATGGCGTTGATTCGAGTATCTTGAACTCTTTCTTTCATTACCCTTTCTCCTTTCGCTTCTTGCGCGCCTGTTTGCCGCGCCCGGTTTGTATTCCCTTTGCAAAAATGATAGCAAATATGCATTTACCCCATATACGCGAATGTAATTGACATTGGGGAGATGATTTGAATCAAATTTCAAGAATCGAATCCCCCTTCGAAGAAACCTTACCAAAAGGAGGAAATTTTATGAGGAAGTTAGTCATGACGGTATTGACGCTCGCGTTGATACTCGGCAGTATCTCGGTGGCGTCCGCCGCGAGCGGAAAGGTCAGACTGACCGACATCGCGGACAACGCCAACGAGGAAGCGATCCAGGTCACCTACGACCTTGAGATCGTTACGGGTACGCCCGAAGGCGCCTATGAGCCCGACAAGGCTATCAACAGGGCGGAATTCGCGGCGCTGATTTCAAGAGCGCTCAAGGTTCCGGACAGCGCCTTGGCGTCCTACACGAGCACGACCTTCAAGGATACGTCGGGCTACGGTTGGGCCGTTCCCTATTTGGCGTATTGCCAACAGAAGGGCATTATGAAGGGCGACGGCTACGGCAACGCCATGCCGGGCAGGACTATCAGCCCCAACGAGGCCGTGACGATGATCCTGCGAGCCATCGGCTATACGGACAACGCGTCCGTGCTCGTGGGCCAGTGGCCGGCGAACTACGTGGCTCTCGGTCAGAACCACAATCTTTACGCGAACGTCAGCAATGATACGGAGATGAACAAGGCTTCGGCGGCGCAGATGGTTTACAACGGTCTGACCGTACAGCTTGTGCAGGTCGACGCGAACTCGCTCGTAACACTGCTGTACGATTCGGACACGGCCGGCTTCGCGAAAACACTGCTTACCACTTACCTGAATTGCTATCAGGATCCGGCCGGCGCGGACGCCGACGGTAAAAAAATCGTGTCCTACGCCGATACAAAGGCTTCGAAAATCAACCTCATTCCGAAGGTCGGCGCTTACGGCATCCTGTACAGGAGCAAAGCGGATCACGAGGCCGTGGCCCTGACAGAAGTTGAGACTGTGTTCCTTACGGGCAAGTTCAGCTATATCGACGATGTGGCCAATCCGGGCAACCTCCTTGGCAAGGTCGATAAGTTCTCGGCTGTGGACGGCACAAAGTACAACCTCAGCACAGACGCCAAAAACGTCGTTGACAAGATCGCGAGCTTGCCCGGAATCAGCGTAAATACGCTTTACGGCACGTTTATGAACGGCAATGACGGTTCTGCGGTCAGTACCTATGTAACTCGATATAAAGGCAATATGCTGACCAGCGCCGACGTTACTGCGTACAGAGCCCTTGACAACGACGGCGACGGCTTCCCCGACAATAAAAATCCTTCGGGCAACGCGTCGAAAGTGATAATCGCGGCTCGCGTAAGCGGCGTCACGATCCTCGATCTGCGTTCCGTGGCCGTTTGGGAAGCGGACGGAGGCATCGGCGACACATTCCTTTATGAGTCCGGTCAGATCGACGGCAAGCGCTTCAACGGGCACGATTTCCCGCTCGACGTGAACAACGAGGTGGACAACTACGGCTACGCGCTCGCGGGTGTGAACAGTCTTGACGAAATCGCGACGGACAATGTAGTCTATATCTACAAAAACAGCGACAAGAAGATCGCGCGCATCGAAGTCGGCACGGAGACGCAGAGCGGCGCAATCACGAACATCAACGAGTCCGACGGCCTGAGAACCATAGGCGGTAAGGTGCTTACGGATTCCCCGTACAAACACAGCGGCACATGGAATGACCTGCTGTACATCAACAACGAAGGCACGGCGCTGCTCGACGTATACGGCAGAACCTACGCGTTCAGACTCGGCGACGCGTCCAAGGGCAACTTCGCGGTATACCTTGCCGATCAGGACAGTTTCAGCGCATTGCAATCAAAGCTCTTCGACAAGACAGGCACCGAGGTCATATATACGCTGAAAAATCCGGTTGTTCTCAATAATATATCCACAGTTACCACCGGTATTACAACATTGGGCATTGGCACCAATGTATTGGTCGAATACAAGCTTTCGGGCGGCAAAGTCGGCGAGCTCAGAACGGGCAACTATGTTAATCCGGGAAAGAACGGGCATGTGAATCCGTCCGGTACGATTCTCACCGTCAAAGGTTCCGGCGGTCTTAACGGCGACTATCTGCTCGACAGCAACACGCTCGTCTATGTCAGGGACGGCAGTGTATACGGCATAGGCAGCATCAAGGATCTGCTCGACAAGGATATTGAGCAAGATTTCTGGTTCATAGCGGACGCCGTCAAGACGAACGTCGTCAGGGCTTTGATCGTCGATACCAAGGACGCGGGCGCGCAGAACCTCTTCGTAATGGTCAACACCGTCACAAAGGGTTCGGACAACGCCGGCGGTGAGGTCGATGTTGTGAACGGTCTCAGCTTCGCGGACGGCAGAAACGCCGGCGGCAAGTCGTGGAGTTACTTGGATATGACGTTGCGCGGAGCTTCCGGTTTAAATACTACAGGCCGCTACGCGGAGCCCGTCAAGTTCAGAATAGGTGAAGATGGCATCTTGAAGTCCTTCAGTGTACTCAGCGCCGACGTGCTTTATTTGGATTCCGCTACCGGCATAACAACCAATCCCACGATCACGGGCGCGGCACTGTTCAGCGTTGACGATTTCATAACGCCGGGATCGGGCGGCACGTTTACCCTCAGGCTCAATGCTACTGTTACCACAAAGTCGATTGCCTCATGGTACAGCATCAACAATCCGGGCACGGCTCTCAACTATGTCACGTTTGAAGCCAACACCGTGCTTTACAAGAAGGACGGCCCGAACTGGACAGCCATGGCGCCGACCGAGGGCAATTTCAAGAACGACGAGGGCAACGGAGTCTATGCGTTCTACAAGAGCGATCCCAAGAAGGCTTATGATATCATCATCAAGCTTAACTGATTTCAGACAGCCTATATTGACAAGATCGAAACCGGCACAAACAGGACAGCCATAAACAGCGAGGAGCGGGTGATATTCACCCGCTCCCTTGTTTTCGTCGTAAATCGAACGCCGCCCCGATCTGTTTCAGTGTTTTAAATCGTTGGCGTCGCAATTAATTCTTCTGTAAATTCAGCACCTTTTCGAGAGGAATTCCTGCGTATTTTGCCGCAATGTCCGGAGAAATGCCGTCTTGCAGCATTCTTATAACAATGGATTCAGAGGCTTTTTCCATGCCCTTTTCCATGCCCTTTTCCATGCCGTTCTCTACGCCTTCCTCAAATCTTATTTGCAAAGCGTCATCCATATTAAATTCCGCAAATAACATATTGCTCACCTCCGAGGCGTACGCTTCAAGATATTCTTTCATAATCTCGCTCGCGATACAATATTTAACGGCTTCCGTTATTGCTTTGTCAGAAGTAGCTTGAGAATACACCGGATTTGTACTTTCGGTTCACATTTACGGACTGTTTCATATAACCTCCGTCACCGTTCGTTCCGCTTCCCCATACTTTTATCTATATGATACCTCGAAATCGCTCTCGTTGCAACGAAAATTTCAAGGAGTCGAGATATTTATTGTCGGCAAAAATCAAACAAGGCATTCTCTCGATTTGATCTTTATCGGTTTATCGAAAAGAAAATATATTTATTTCAATTACAGAG
>JAISBV010000020.1 GCA_031266025.1 Eubacteriales Family XIII. Incertae Sedis bacterium | reverse complement strand
ACCTTTGCTTAACAATGAGCAACATTTATAAATTCACACGGAAACCGATAAATGAGAGGAGCGAAAAACATGAGCAAATTCATAACAATAGGAGAGCGCATCCACTGCATATCGCCGGCAGTACGCGCGGCAATGGAATCAAAGGATCCCGCCCCCATACTGAAGCGCGCGAAGGAACAGCTTGACGCGGGCGCGGTATATCTCGACGTGAACATCGGTCCCGCGGAAAAGACGGGCGAGGAGCTTATGAAGTGGGCCGTGACCTTACTTCAGGAGAACTTTGACAATGTGCCGCTCTGCCTCGACACGGCCAATAAGAAGGCCATAGAAGCGGGCATATCCGTATACAACCGTTCAAAGGGCAAGCCTATCGTCAATTCGGCGGACGCGGGCGACAGGATTTCGAACATAGCGCTTGCCGCGGAAAACGACGCCGTATGCATATGTCTCTGCTCAAAGGCCGGCGTTCCCGCGAACAACGACGAGCGCATGGAATACTGTCAGGAAATGCTCGAATACGGCATGGAGCGCGGCATGGAAGCAGAGGATATGTGGTTCGATCCCCTATTCCTTGTGATAAAAGGTATGCAGGAAAAACAAGCGGAAATGCTTGAATTCATAAGACAGCTTACGGACATGGGTTTCAACTCCACCGGAGGTCTCTCCAATGTGTCCAACGGTATGCCCAAGGAGGTTCGTCCCATCATGGATTCCATAATGCTTGCGATGGCGATGCAGTCAGGCCTGACCTCCGCTATAGTGAACCCCTGTGACACGAGACTCATGGAAACGATCAAATCCGCAGACATTATCCTGAACAAGACGCTTTACGCGGACTCGTATCTCGATCTGTAAGCTGTAACACCCCCCGTAGCTTGCTTGCGGGGTCGTTTATTCGGACGCGGCGTCTGTAATGCGCAGTATCGCGGAAAGCATGTAGAGAACGACGTGTTTGCGGTTACGATATCGGTTCATACTCGGCATGCGCAGTTCCTTACAGTATTCCTTGCCGTCGAATACGCACGCGATATAGACGAGACCGACCGGCTTTTCAGGCGTTCCTCCGTCCGGCCCCGCTATACCCGTGACCGAAACGGCAAGACGGCTGCCCGTGCGCTCCGACAGACCGCGCGCCATTGCGAGCGCGCATTCCTTGCTTACGGCGCCGTACTTTTTGAGTATTTCCTCCGAAACTCCGAGCTCTTCTGTCTTGGCGCGGTTGCTGTATGTGACGAATCCGCGGTCAAACACGGCCGAAATACCCGGAATGTCTGTCATGGCCGCGGCAAACATGCCGCCCGTACAGGATTCCGCGCATGAAAAACCGATATTTCCTTCTATCAGTCTGCGCGCCGTTACCTGCGCCAATTCTTCGTTATTGTCGCTGTATACATAGGAGCCTATGCGCTCAAAAACCGCGCGTTCCATCTCGCATACCGCCGTCCTCGCCTCTTCCGCCGTAGCCCGCTTCGACGCGATGCGCAAACTGCATTCACCCTCTTTGGCGTAGGTGGCGAGCGTGGGATCGGTCTGCGCGTTGATCAGATCTTCGATAGCTGTTTCGAGGGCCGATTCTCCAAGCCCGAACGTGCGAAGCATCTTGTAATATATAAGACCGTGCGACTTCGATTCGAGGAATGGCCGCGCGTCTTTCTCAAACATAGTCGTCATCTCGCGCGGAGGTCCGGGCAAACAGATCGCGAGCTTCCCATCGTTTTCGAGTGCGAAACCGGGCGCTGTTCCCTGCGTGTTTTGGAATATGACGGCCCTCGACGGCAGGTAGGCCTGCTTTCTGTTATTCTCAGTCATTGGGCGGCCAACCTGTTTGAAAAATCCCTCTATCGCGTCAAGCGACGCCATGTCTGTCACGAGCCGGTCGTCCAAAACCTCCGTCAATATCTCCTTGGTCAGATCATCCTGCGTCGGGCCGAGCCCGCCCGTCGTGATCACAAGATCGCAGTCTTCGTATGCCAGCCCGATAATGCGGCGAAGTCTTTCCGGATTGTCGCCCACAGTATAATGATACATGACGTCCACGCCAAGAAGCTGCAGCTGCTCGGACAGGTAGACCGTATTCGTATTGGTGATCTGCCCGAACAGCAGTTCTGTTCCAACGCTTATTATGCTTGCTTTCATCATATCCTTCCTCTAACCGAACAGCCGGCGGCTTTTAATAATATACTCAACTCCGGAATATACAGTCAGAGCCACGGCGATAAAGAGCAGCGCCGTCGCGAAAGGCCGTCCGATATTCGGATAATAAATATTGAAAACGCTGAACGGCAAATCCATGAGCAGGAGCGCCAATACGGCAAGCATCTGAAATACAGTTTTCAGCTTGCCGGAAGCTCCGGCCGCTATAACCATACCTTCGGCGGCGGCTACCGACCGTAATCCCGTTATTGTAAACTCACGTGCCAATATCACGACCAATATCCAAGCGGGTATGACGCCAAGCTCTACAAAACACGCGAAAGCGGAAACGACGAGCAGTTTGTCCGCAAGAGGATCCATCAACTTGCCGAAGTTGGAAATCAAATCGTATTTGCGCGCCAAATATCCGTCAAGCGCGTCCGTCAAAGACGCGACCGCGAATATGATCGCCGCGGCAAGAACGTGTCCTCGCATCAGTAAAACGATAAACACGGGGATCATAAAAACGCGCAGCACGGTGAGTCCGTTCGGAAGGTTTTTGAATTTCATGGATACTCCTTTCGCGGCCAAAGATGTGCTCTGCAATCCGTGTTTCACCGCAATGTCAGACCGTATACCCGGCCAAATCATAGTCAAAGGCGTCGTTTATAAAAACCTTTACGATATCGCCGGGAGAGGGCGCGCCGTCTGCGGAATCTTCCGCGCTGAATATCACGCCGTTATCTATCTCAGGCGCGTCATAGCGCGTTCGGCCCAAAAAGCTGCCATCCGGTTCGCGTTCATCGACAATCACGTCAAGGGTTTTGCCGATCTTCGCAAGATTTTGTTCCAATGAGATGCTTTGCTGAAGGCGCAGCAGCCTGTCGCGCCGAGACAGTTTCACGGCGTCCCTCACCTGCCCCTTCATGGACGCCGCCGGCGTACCGTCCTCACGCGAATACGCGAAGACCCCGAGCCGCTCAAAACGCACGGTCTCCGCAAAATACAAAAGCTCATCAAAGTCCGCTTTGCTTTCTCCGGGAAAACCCGTCATCAGGGTCGTGCGTATGTGGATATCGGGTATAGCTGCGCGCAAGCGCTCTATGGACGCCAGAATGCTCGCTTTGTTTGATCGTCTGCGCATAGCCGAAAGCACGCGGTCATTTGCGTGCTGCAACGGCAAATCTATATAGTGACAGACTTTTTCCTCTGAAGCCATCGCCCGAATCAGATCGTCTGTGAGCTTGTCCTCATAACAGTACATCAGGCGCAGCCATTTGAGACCGTCCGTTCTGCACAGATCGCGGACAAGCTTTGCGAGAACAGGCTTGCCGTATAAGTCGGCGCCGTAATTTGTAAGATCCTGCGCGACCAAGATGATCTCCGACGCGCCGTTCGCCGTAAGAATTTCGCACTCGTTCAGAATATCGGACGGGGCGCGGCTCTTGTATGACCCGCGAATGCCGGGAATCACGCAGTACGCGCAACGATTGTCGCAACCCTCCGCCACTTTCAAAAACGCCGTGTGCGCGGGGCCGAGCCGTTTCCTGAGCGTACACGGTTCACAGTCACGCGTCGCGGCCTGATCGGCCGGAATGCAGGGAGCGCCCAAACGCTCGTCCAATATTTCCGCCAAGCGCGCGTAATCCCCTACGCCGACAAAAACATCAACTTCCGGCAACTCCTTCGCCAGCTCATCCCCATATCGCTGCGCGAGACAGCCGGAAACGACGAGCAAGCGCCCTCCGTCCCTGTACGCCGACATATCAAGTATAGTTTCTATGGATTCGCGCTTTGCGTCGTCGATAAAGCCGCAAGTATTGACTATAATAACGGACGCGTCAGCCGGATCGTTCACCATCATATAGCCCGCGTCCTCCAAAACGCCGGCCGCGAACTCGGAGTCGCATACATTTTTGGGACATCCCAAGGTTTCGATATATACCGTCTTCATACAATATCGTCCGTATCGGAAAAACCGTCGCGTGCGGCAGTCAATTCCTCCCCGCTCATAAGCACGGCTCTTGGCCTGCTGCCGTCGGCAGGCCCAATAACGCCGCGCGCCTCCATCATCTCGACCAAGCGCGCCGCCCTGTTGTAGCCGATACGAAAACGTCGCTGAAGCATTGACGCGGAAGCCTGCTTAGCAATCACGACGGTCTCTATGGCTTCGGCCAACAATTCATCGTCGTCGCTTTCATCGGAAAACGCGCCTGCGCCGCCCATTTCAATAGCGCCAACTACCTCGTCCGCGTACTCGGGCCCCATCTGCCTCTTTACAAACTCTATGACCGCGTGAACCTCGCTGTCTGAAACAAAGGCGCCCTGCACGCGTATGGGCTTGTCCCGCCCTTGATCCTTGAACAGCATATCGCCCTTGCCCATAAGATGCTCGGCGCCTGACATATCAAGTATAGTTCTGGAGTCTACCTGCTGCGACACGGCAAACGCTATCCGCGACGGTATATTGGACTTGATCAAGCCCGTTATTACATCGACGGAAGGACGCTGCGTCGCCACGATAAGGTGCATGCCCGCCGCGCGGGCCTTCTGCGCTATACGGCATATAGCCTCTTCTACTTTAGCTTTTGCTTCCATCATGAGATCGGCAAGCTCGTCTATAATGATCACGATCTGCGGAAGCGCGGCTTCGGGCTCTCCGCGCTTCCGCACAAGCGCGTTATACGAAGCTAAATCCCGCACGTGCTCTTTGCCGAGCTTCTCATAGCGATCATTCATCTCCATGACGGCCCAATTCAGCGCGGCCGCGGCCTTGCTTGATTCCGTGACGACCGGAACGAGAAGATGCGGAATGCCGTTATAATTGCCAAGTTCCACTACCTTAGGATCTATCAGTATAAGCCGCACCTCATCGGGCCGCGCCTTGAACAGCAGGCTCATTATGATGCTGTTGATACAGACGCTCTTGCCGGAACCCGTAGATCCGGCTATAAGCATATGCGGCATGGATTTTAAATCCGCGACGATGCTGTTCCCCGAGATATCCATGCCTACCGCGAAGCTTATCTTTGAATCGGCGCTCTTGAACTCGCGTGACTCAAGTATGTCGCGCAGTACGACCACATCGATCCTGTCGTTCGCCACTTCTATGCCTACGGCCGCCTTGCCCGGTATCGGCGCTTCTATGCGAAGACTCTTTGCTTCAAGATTCAGCGCTATATCGTTTTCAATGCGTTTGATGCTCGCCACCTTGACGCCTGTGCCCGGCTGTATTTCGTACCGCGTGACGGCCGGCCCGACCGTCACCTGTATCACCTTGGCGTCCACATCGAAATCGTTCAGGGTCTGTTCAAGCTTACGCGCCATGAGCCGCGGGTCGTTTCCGTTGTCCTTCGCGCGTCTTGCCGGGCCGTTGTTCAGAAGGCCTGCATGCGGCAATTCGTAATCTGCGGGTACGAGCGGGCCGGTTATGATCGCGCCGCTCGGTTTCGGTGATTCCGGTTCCGGCGTGTTTTCTTCTTCGGTGTTCGTCGTTTCGGACGGATATACAGGCGTCACGGAGACGCCGCTTTCGTCCGGATGAGCAATGCGCCTGACAAACCTGTCGAAAATAGAGGGTTTCTCAAATGGATCGGCGACGCTTACGGGATTATATACGTCGTCTTCAGTTCCCTTTTCGTCCGGTCGTATAACATATTCGCCGGCGGCAGACTCGCTTTCGGCCCGGATCGCCGCGTCTTCAGCGTCAAGTCCCATACCGGGCGCCGGCGCCGAAAGAGGCTCAATGCCCGTTCCCGAAACGGATACGTCACTGTATTCCGCGTTTATATAGTCCACGATACGCGTCTGCTTCAACGCCGCGCCGGCCTTTCCGGACAATATGCTCTTATGCTGCACATCGTCTTGTGCTGACGTCTGCCGCATTACTTCAGTATCTTCGGATTCGCTTTCGGCGGCTTCGTCGGCTTCCGCAGCGGCCACCGCGGCTTTTGCAGCCGCCAGAGCCTTGCGCTCCTCACGCTTAACTTTGAATTTGTCGAGCATCTGAGAGATAGGCGTATTGATGACAAGCAGCAAAGAAATCAGTATGCCCGCAACGCAGAGTATATAAAGCCCCGGCTTTCCGATCAGCTTGATGAGCCCCATACCGATCAGGTCGCCGAAGAAGCCCCCGCCTTCGCCGGCTGCGCCTCTGTCAAAAAGCGACGTAAGGGTTGAAATTTCGAATGTAAAATCTTCGGTTATTAACCTGCCCGCGTTGGCTACAGTCAGAAGCAGGAAGATCAGAATCAAGAAAAACACGGATCTTCCGCCAAGACGAGCCGCCTTTTTCGCGAACAGCAATACGCCGTATACGATCATGTAATACGGCAATACGTAACCTATGAAGCCGAAACAACCTTTAAGCAGGGTTTTCATCGCTTCGCCGAATTGTCCGGCCGCGCTTGTCTGCATAGCTATGATAAGGAAGGCGCCGACAGCCATAAAGATTATGGCGTAAATCTCATCGCGCAAGCGGCCTGTCCTCTTAGCCGCCGCGGCTTTTCGAGACGCGGTTCCTCGCGGTTTCTTTTCCGCACTTCCGGCCGCATCTGCGGATATGCGCTTTTTTGTATTTTTTTCAGCCATACTCGCCACCATTGCAGCCTATCGGCTGCCACAAATAAGGATATAAAACTATTATCCTGCCAAAAGTATGAAACGAAGTTTCTTACTTGACTCCTCAGAATATCTCGTTGAAACGCAACATGTGTAATACTAATTCTTGATTAGTATAAGAATTTTTCCGCATTCGGAAAAAATCTACGAAAGAGTTATAACCGCGTAAACGATCACGGCAGCGCCGACGATCCATGTATAAAACGAAAAATAGCGCAGTTTTCCTTTGGAAACGACGCGAATCATTGTCTTGATTGCGAAAAAGCCTGAAAGTGTCGAAACAACTATGCCCGCGCCGAGGGCCGGAAGCATAGCGCCTTCCACGCCCGCGCCGAAAGCCTCGGGCGCTTCGAGAATTATGGCGCCGATCACGGATGGTATGGAAATAAGGAAAGCGAAGCGAACGGCAAATTCGCGTTTCATGCCGGAAAAAAGACTGCCCGCTATTGTAGCGCCCGACCTCGATATGCCGGGACACAGCGCGACCGACTGCATGATTCCTATAAAAAACGCGTGACGAAAGCCGATATCATACACATTCTTTGCGCCCTTGGCTGCGCGTTCCGAGAAAATCAGTACGCAGCCCGTTATCAGAAGCCCGACGCCGATGGCGGCAAGCGAATTGTAAAGTCCGGAAAAGAGGTCTTTGAGCAGCAGACCGATGATCGCGGTCGGTACGGTCGCTACGATAATCATAAAGCCCAAGCGGCGCGTCTCGCAAGCGTTCACGCGCAGGCCCCGCCCTGTGAATATGTCGCGGAATACGGCGCAGAGTTCAAGCAGCAGCGCCCCTATTTCCCTGTAATACACGAAAAATATCGAAAACAATGTACCGAGGTGCAGAAGCGCCGCAAAGGCCAGCACCCGGTCTTCATCTATTCCGAAGAAGTATTCGAGCAGCGCCAGATGCCCGGAGCTGCTAATCGGCAAAAATTCAGAAAGACCCTGAGCGAAACCGAGTATAATTGATTCCAAAAATGTCATTGTACAGCCCTTATTCGTTATTACGCAAACGGGTTCAATACCCGTTCGCAAGCTCCGAGCACGCGTACCCCGTAGCTTGCTGCGTTTCCTCATTCATAACGTAGGGTATTGAACCCCCTCCCAATATTTCCTATCGTATCAAACTGCCCGGCTCTCCGGTCCCCCGTAGTCTTGCTGTGGGCAGTTTATTACGCAAACGGGTTCAATACCCCGTAGCTTGCCGCGTTTCCTTATTCATAACGCAGGGTATTGAACCCACTTTGAACAACGCCGCCCTTGCGGCCGGACATATCTTTGGTTATTATATCATAAAAAAAATACATGTTTTATTAAGAATTTATGAAAAATACGGCTTTGCCGAAACAATCGTTGAGCTTTGCGCCGCGCCGGGTTAAAATATAAGCAGAAATCATCCCTTGGGAACTATTACCGGCCTGTGCGCTTGCAACAAGCGAAAAGGTCTCAAATAAAGGTCGCCGATTTGAAATGCGAAGTTGCGGATCGGCGACCGCAAAAATTGGAGGAAAAAAACTTTGAAACACATACTCACACTGATCACAGCTTTCGCGCTGTTGTTATCCCTTTTTACAGCCTGCACAAAAACGGAAAACCCGGCCGCCGACGCGCCCGGAACACCGATCGACGCGGTGCGTTCCGCTTACGCGCCCTTTGCCGAATACGACGACTATGTTTATAACGGCACGCCGTCCGTTCCCGCGTATACCATCGAGGCGGGATTGGTAAACGTAGACAATTTCTTGCAGTTTTCGGCCGCCGATCGCAATTGGGATACCTCTTACGGGTATTGGCATTCCGACCGTGATCTTTCCGAAGAGGCGATCCTGCGCGTTGCGCAAAACGGTTTCGCCGTTTCGGACGAATATTCATACAGGGAGTTCTTCCAACTGTATGAAAGGAACAGATACAATTACGTTCCCAACTTTATCACGACCGATTCGGCGACGCATACCTTTCACCTGATGTTCGATTATGTGTTGAAGGACTTGGAACAAAACAAACTGCACGATATACTGATGAAGCTCAGCGTCGGAATGGCCGACGCCTCATACGCGCAATACAAGGAACTGAAAGGCACGTCGTTTGAAAACGCCGCCTTGCGCAATACGGCCTTCTTCGGCATAGGCGGCAAGCTGCTCGACGACGGCTT
>JAISBV010000045.1 GCA_031266025.1 Eubacteriales Family XIII. Incertae Sedis bacterium | reverse complement strand
TGAATAATTAAAAATTGCGGTAAACGGATTGAACAGCGCCGAATTTAGGGTTATAATGATAATAATTCTTGTATTTCGGCGCTTATCGTTTGGGCGAATCGGCGGACGGAGACTGTATGACGAAGTATATTTTTGTTACCGGCGGCGTGGTTTCGGGTCTCGGCAAAGGCATCACGGCGGCTTCTCTCGGGCGGCTTTTAAAGGCGCGCAGCCTGAAGGTCAGCGCGCAGAAACTCGATCCCTATATCAATGTAGACCCGGGCACTATGAGCCCCATACAGCACGGAGAGGTGTTTGTTACGGAGGACGGCGCAGAAACCGATCTGGATCTCGGCCATTACGAGCGCTTCATAGATGAAGATTTGAATCGCTTCTCGAATCTGACGGCCGGCAAGGTATACTGGAACGTCCTCAGAAAAGAGAGACGCGGAGAATATCTTGGCGAAACCGTGCAGGTTATTCCGCATATTACGAACGAAATCAAGAAATTTATATTCGCCGTAGGCGAGAGCAAACAATGCGATATCGTCATCACCGAAATAGGCGGCACCATAGGCGACATAGAGAGCCAGCCATTTTTGGAAGCGATAAGGCAGATATCGCTTGAGCTCGGCAAGGAAAACTGCCTGTACATCCACGTAACGCTCGTGCCGTTCATAGAGGGTTCTCACGAATACAAATCGAAACCCACGCAGCATTCCGTCAGGGAATTGCAGTCTATGGGCATATCGCCCGATATTATAGTCGTGCGCTCGGCCGGTTCCGTGAGCGACGACATTCGCAAGAAGATCGCGCTTTTTTGCAACGTAAAGCAGGATTGCGTCATACAGAACAGGACGCTTTCCATGATATACGAGGCGCCGCTCATGCTGGAGGAACAGAATTTTTCGGACATCGTGTGCCGCGAGCTCGGCATACACGCTCCCGATCCCGATCTCACGGAATGGCGCGATATGCTGAAACGGGTCGCGAGCCGCAAAAAGAGTGTGCGCATAGCCCTCGTGGGCAAGTATGTGAAGCTGCACGACGCGTATTTCTCCGTTGCTCAGGCGCTGAGCCACGCGGGCTATGAGACGGGCGCCAAGGTCGAAATCGTGTGGATAGAGGCCGAGGAGATCACGGAGACGACGGTCGTTTCCGCGCTTTCCGACTGCGGAGGCATACTGATACCGGGCGGCTTCGGTGAACGCGGCATAGAGGGCAAGATACAGGCCGCCAAATACGCGCGCGAAAACAATGTTCCGTACCTCGGCATATGCCTCGGTATGCAGATAGCCGTCATAGAATTCGCGCGCAACGCGCTCGGGTTGACGCGCGCGCATTCCTCCGAATTTGACGAGGATTCTCCGGATCAAATCATAGGTCTTATGGCGGATCAGCACGGAAATATTCCCAAGGGCGGAACCATGCGTCTCGGCGCTTATCCGTGCGACGTGCTCAAGGATTCCGCGCTCTACAGGGCCTACGGCGCGGAGCTGATCCATGAAAGACACCGCCACCGCTATGAATTCAACAACGATTACCGCGAGGCGGTGACTGCGGCCGGCATGACGATATGCGGTCTTTCGCCCGACGACAGGCTCGTCGAGGCCGTGGAGATAGCCGCGAACGATTTCTTTATCGGCGTTCAGTATCACCCCGAGTTCAAGAGCCGGCCGAACCGCGCGCATCCGCTTTTCCGCGCTTTTGTGGAGAAGGCGCTTGAGAGACCGGCCCTGCGCGAGATAGAGACTTTGTAACCCAAGTTTAAAACTTTTTGTATTGCAAAAACGGCGCGACACATGTAAACTGTATCATAAGGGTATGGGATATTGTAACTCAGAGGTGTGAATATGAAAAAGAAATCATCGGTTTTTATGCTTGTCCTTGGATTGACTCTTACGGTATGCGCGTTTGCCCCTTCGGCTTTCGCCGCCTCGGCGAGCGACATATCCGGACACTGGGCGGAAGGCCAGGTATTGGCGGGGATCAATTACGGCTATATCGGAGGCTATCCCGACGGAACGTTTAAGCCCGACAACACGATAACGCGGGCCGAATTCGTTGCGATCATAAACAGGGCGCGAAATTTCACCGCCATGACGAACATTCCGTTCAGGGACGTTCCCGTCAACGAATGGTATTTCCAAGATGTGCAGAAGGCCTATATGGCCGGATACATCACGGGCGACAGTGAAGGCAACTTCAATCCGGGCGCGCAGATCACGCGGCAGGAGGTCGCCGTTATCCTGAACCGCATAGCGCCGGGAGGCGATACGACGTACGCGCTGTACGGCGTCAACGACGCGACCAAAATAGACGAATGGGCGCTTCCGTCCGTCAGAGCCGTTTACCAAAGAGGCTATATCACGGGCGACGCCGAAGGGAATTTCAATCCGCAGAATTCGCTGAGACGCGGCGAGGCCGTGACGATCGTGAACAGGCTTCTCGGTATCAGCCCCTTGCAGCCGGGCGCCGATCTTGTGGCTCTCAGCATTTCCAACATCAACGTTACGGAGATCAAAACGGACGGCGCGACGCTCAACATCACCGCGACGAGGGACGGCAGCGTGTACTGGGTCGTGCTTGAGGGCGACAGCGCGACTACGCCGACGGCGGAACAGGTGCTTGCCGGAAGAGGGGCCGACAACAGGAACGCCTACGGCACGGGCAGCAGAACCGTATACGCGAACACCGCCGTTACCGCGTCGATTGCATCCCTGCAATCGGAGCAGTCGTACAAGATATGCGCTGTGGCGCGCGACGCCGCCGCCAATGTTTCGGCCGTCGCCATACGCACGTTCACAGCCTTAAACGCGGGCGATACGGGCGAGGAATGGCTGAACAACAACTTCACGGTGAGCAACATCGCCGACAATTCCTTCAGACTCACGGCGAATTCGTCAAGGACGGGCACGCTGTATTACGTCGTCGTCGAGGATCCGAACAGGAACGTGAAGACGCCGTCGCAGAGCAATATCAGGAACGGCAGGGACGCGAGCGGCACGTCCTCTAACAGCAGCACCATATACTCCGGCAGTTTTCCCGTGTCGGCCAACACTTCCGTATACCGTGACATAACGGGGCTCAAGGGCGGAACGAACTATAAGGTATTCGGCTGCGTTTACGAGGGATCGAGCAGCGGCAGCCTGTATTCGAGGGTAAAGGGCGCGACGTTTACTACGACGGGCTCTAACGCGAACTGGATCACGACCTTTGATGTAAGTCAAGTGGGAACGGGGAACGCTACGCTGAACGTGAGGACGGATCGCGCGGGCACATTCTATTATGTGGTAACGACGGATTCGAGAACGCCCACAGCGGAAAATATCAGAAGCGGCCGCGAATACAATAACAGCAGTACCAACGTCGCGTACTACAGCAATATCTCCGTCAGCGCCAATACAAACTCATACCCGACGATGTCGAACCTGACGGCGGGCAAACTGTACTACGTGTACGGCGTACTTTACACGAGCAGCAATGTATACTCCGAGATAAAGTCCTACAACTTTACGGCGGGCAGCGGAACGACGGCGCTGACAAACGTGTACGGCACAGTCTATGCCGGCAGCGTCACTACCCAGGCTGCCATAAATATTTCGACTCCGAGCGGATCCGTCTACCCCGTAGCTGTAACCGTAAAAAACGCCGACATCAGTATCAGCAATGCTTACATCCTGATTACCGTTGCGAAAGGAAGCACTAACAGCAACGTAACATCGTCGACGTCGGGTGTGACAAAGCAATCCGATACAACATTTATCGTACCCAACAGTTTGACCTATTTTACGCTTACCGTCCAAGAATCGGGCAGAAGTGATTATTTGACGTACAACTTTACGATTTACAGACAATAGCTCTTACGAAGCAATGACGAGTGTCCTATAAGCGATTTTTCAAAAACCGGCCGCGCGCCGGTTTTTGTTGTTACAGTTCACAGGTACTCCGGATCTGATACTTTTTCCGTCATTCCGGGTTTATCCCGGAATCCATATAATATTTTTGGATTCCGGGATAAACCCGGAATGACCGTACTTTTGGATTCCGGGATAAACCCGGAATGACCGTACTTTTGGATTCCGGGATAAACCCGGAATGACCGTACTTTTGGATTCCGGGATAAACCCGGAATGACCGTATTTTTGGATTCCGGGATAAACCCGGAATGACCGTACTTTTGGATTTTAACAACCTACGATGTCCTAAAACATTTATTACGCAGACAACCTCTGAACAGTAACTTTTGTTTGCCCAAGCGCCCGACGGGTCGGTCTTGCCGCAGGGCCGTTTATATACACAAACCGATCAATATTCTTTTTTCGAGTTTATTTATATGTTACAATTAAGTATACCAAGGAGGTGTGTTATGACACGAAAAGAGGCGTACAGTCATATAGACCATACACTGCTCAAGGCCTTCGCGTCGTGGGCGGATTTTGAAAAGCTCTGCGAGGAAGCCGTAAGGCTCGGCGCGGCCTCCGTGTGCGTGCCGCCCTGCTATGTCAGGCGCATACGCGACGCGTACGGATCCGGGCTGAACATATGCACCGTCGTAGGCTTTCCTCTCGGCTACAGCGTTACGGCCGCGAAGCTTGCCGAGACGGAGCAAGCCCTGTCGGACGGGGCGTCCGAAATCGACGCCGTCGTAAATATCTCGGACGTCAAAAACGGATGCCGAGGCGCCGTTTCAGACGAGATAAAGCGGCTTCGCGCGGCGACGGGCGGGCATATTCTAAAAATAATAGTCGAGACCTGCTATCTGACGGAAGAAGAGAAGATCAAGCTTTGCGAGATCGTAACGGAGACAGGCGCCGACTATATCAAGACGTCCACGGGCTTCGGAACGGCGGGCGCCGACGAGGCGGATATCAAGCTGTTCAAGTCGCACATAGGGCCGGCCGTCAAGATAAAGGCGTCGGGCGGCATACGCACGGCCGAGGCGTTTGAACGCTTCATCGCCCTCGGCTGCGACCGAGTGGGCGCGAGCGCCGTGTTCGATTTTCCGGAGTGACGGCCATGACGATGTATGACGTAATACTGAAGAAACGCGAAGGCGCCGCGCTTTCAAAGGACGAGATAGAGTATTTTGTAAACGGGTATACGGAGGACGCCATTCCCGATTATCAGGCGTCCGCGCTCTTGATGGCGATATTCTTCAGGGGCCTTTCGCGCGACGAAACCTTTATGCTGACGGAGGCCATGATGCGCTCGGGCGACGTCGCGGATCTGTCGTCCGCTCCGGGCGTCAAGGTGGACAAGCACAGCACGGGCGGCGTCGGGGACAAGACGACGCTTATCGTCGCGCCTTTGGCGGCGGCCTGCGGCGTAACCGTCGCCAAGATGTCGGGCAGGGGACTTGGCTTTACGGGCGGTACGGTAGATAAGATGGAAGCCATACCGGGTATGCGGACGTCGCTTGAAAAGGACGAATTCACAGCCCTCGTAAATCGCGCGAAGATATCCGTTATAGGGCAGACGGGGCATATAGCGCCGGCGGACAAAAAGCTTTACGCTCTGCGCGATGTGACGGCTACAGTGGACAATCTCTCGCTTATAGCGTCGAGCGTGATGAGCAAGAAGCTTGCCTCGGGCAGCGACGCCTTCGTGCTTGATGTAAAATGCGGCGACGGCGCCTTTATGAGAACGGTGCGCGAGGCCGAAGAGCTCGGCAGGTTGCTTGTCGATATCGGCGCCGCGAACGGCAAGAAAACAATAGCGCTCGTTACGAATATGAATCAGCCGCTCGGTAAGAGCGTCGGCAACGCCCTTGAGATCGCGGAGGTTATAGAAACGCTGAAATGCGAGGGCCCCGAGGATATCACCAAGCTGTCGCTGACGCTTGCGGGCTATATGATCCTGGCGGGCGGAGCGGCCGAATCGTGGGATGAGGGCTACGAGAAGGCGTCGCGCGCGCTGCGCAGCGGCGCGGGGCTCGATAAACTGCGGGAGCTCATAAAAGGGCAGGGAGGCGATCCGGCCGTCACGGACGACAGCACGCTCCTGCCTTCTGCGGCGTTCTCCGTTGCTGTGCGCGCGGACGCGGACGGCTATACAGATCGCATAGCGGCGCGCGACATAGGCCTTGCTTCTCAGCGCGCGGGCGCGGGCAGGGAAACAAAGAACGACGTGATAGATTTGTCCGCCGGAGTCGTTCTGCGAAAGAAGGTCGGCGACGCCGTGAAGGCGGGAGAAACGCTTGCCGTCGTTTACGGGAATGACAAATCAAAGCTTGACGAAGCGGCGGAGATCACAAAGGCCGCGTTTTTTACAGAGTCCGCGCCGCGCGAACAAGAGCCGCTTATACACGCTGTAATCATGGGCTGAACCGGCCGCGGCCGGCGCCCGCTGCGTTAGTGATCTGCGCAATTCCGGTACGCCGTTATGTAATAGGAAAAAATAGGAAAAAATGTTCCTTGACGAAACACCGACATGATGATACATTAAATGAAGAGCGCCGGCACACTGTGGCATAGGGGGAATTATTGCCGGCCGGCGCGCAAATTTTGGAGGAAGAAGAAAGGAAAGAAAAAGGGGGAAGAAAGGGAATGAGATTAAGAAAGATTTTAGCTGTTCTTGTAGCGGCGAGCATGCTGTTCGTCGCGTTTACGGCGTGCGGAGGCGGAGGCGGAGACGACGCGGCCGTGGGCGAGATTGACGGTGATGATTCCGAAGCGGCAGAGCCCGCTACTATATCCGTCGGCTTTGTTACGGACGTCGGCGGAGTCAACGACCAGTCCTTCAATCAGAGCGCTTGGGAAGGCTTGCAGCGTTTCCGCGCCGATACGAATTCCGACGTGGGTTATATCGAATCCAAGGACGAGAGCGGATACGCGCCGAACATCGAGACGTTTATCGATCAGGGCAGCGATTTGATTTGGGGCGTAGGCTTCATGCTTGGCGACGCGTTCGCGCAGGCGGGTCTTAACAATCCGGATCAGCAATTCGCCATAGTAGATTACTCTTACGCTCCGGAAGCGGTTCCGAACAACAACGTCACGGGAGTCGTGTTCGCGGACGAAGAGAGCTCTTTTTTAGTAGGCTATATCGCCGGCAAGATGAGTAAAACCGGAAAGGTCGGGCACATAAACGGCGTAGCGTCCGGTACGATGGAATCTTTTGCCGTGGGATATTACGCGGGCGTACTGACCGCCAATCCCAAAGCGAAGATAATGGGTCAGTACGCGGACTCGTTCAGTGATCCCGCCGCGGGCAAGAACATCGCGAATCAATATTACGCCGACGGCGCCGACATTATATTTTCGGCGGCGGGAGCGACGGGCAACGGCGCCATCGAGGCGGCCAAGGAACAGAACAAGTGGGCCATAGGCGTGGATATGGATCAGAACTACATCGCGCCCGGCAATGTGCTGACGAGCGCGCTTAAGCGCGTTGACAACGCGATGTACGATATTTCGATGACGATGCTCGACGGAACGTTCGCGGGCGGTTCCACGGTACGCTATGATTTGAAAAACGACGGCGTGGGATACGCTACGACCGGCGATCACATATCACCCGAGGTTATCGCGGATGTCGAAGAGATCAAGTCCTTAATTGTAAATGGAGAAATAAAAGTTCCCGCTACGGCTGCGGATATTGAGATTCTGTTCCCCGGCAAGTACAATATGCCGCCGGTAGAGAAGAAATAAATAAACAACAGTACCGAGGTACAAAACAGGCGACTTCCATTAAATGGAAGTCGCCGTTGTGCAATATTGCGCGCAACGCCCAAGAGTTTGGATATATGTATTCGTTATTCATATCAGTAACAGAGAGAGGATTCTTCCATGGACGACGTCGCAAAGGTTTCGGCGCCCGTATACGAGTCGCTTCCGGCCGCCGCGGACATGCGGAATATCACGATGATGTTCGGTTCGTTCAAGGCCAACGACAATGTGTGCCTGACAGTTCCGCAGCGCTCGATTCACGCGATTTTGGGTGAGAACGGCGCAGGAAAGAGCACATTGATGAATGTGCTGTACGGCCTTCTTCAGCCTACATCCGGCGAGATATACATCAAAGGCGAAAAGGTTTTAATAGATTCGCCGTCACGCGCGATATATCTTGGCATCGGTATGGTGCATCAGCATTTTATGCTCGTTTCGCCTTTTACCGTGACCGAGAATATCATATTGGGCCGTGAGCCTATGCGCGGCGCCGGGGTGATAGATATGGGCAAGGCGCGCGCCGATGTGAAAGAACTCAGTGACCGTTACGGTCTGAATGTCAATCCGGACGCCAAGGTTGAGGATATTTCGGTCGGCATGCAGCAGCGCGCCGAGATATTGAAGGTACTCTACCGCGGCGCGGATATACTTATCCTGGATGAACCCACGTCGTCCTTGACTCCCCAAGAAATCAAGGATTTGGAACTTATCATGAAAAATCTCGTATCCGAAGGCAAAACCGTAATCATTATTACGCATAAGTTGGCTGAAATCAAAGCGATCGCCGACAGATGCACTGTCATCCGCTCCGGCAAGATCGTGGATACGGTCACGGTTTCGGATGTGAGCGAACAGGATTTGGCGTCTATGATGGTAGGCCGCGCCGTAGAGTTTTCCGTAGATAAGACGCCGGCGACGCCGGGCGAAGTCGTACTCAAGGTCGAAAACCTCGTCGTGCGCGATTATTGGGATCACAAAGCCGTGAACGGTTTGAACCTGAGCGTCCGCGCGGGCGAGATCGTCGGCATAGCGGGCGTAGACGGCAACGGTCAGTCGGAATTTGTTTCGGCGCTGACCGGCTTGAGAAAAGCCGAGTCGGGCGCTGTAACCTTATCGGGCGTCGATATATTCAACAGGAGTCCTCGCGCGCTCTTCGAGCACGGGGTTTCTTCTATACCGGAGGACAGGCAGAAACACGGGCTCGTTCTTGAATTCTCGGTAGCCGAAAACCTCGTCCTGCAAAATATCGGGGAGCCGAAGTTCTCGCGGCGCGGTTTTCTGCGCAAGGACAATATCACGGAACACGCGCTCTCTCTCGTGGAGAAATACGATGTGCGCCCTGCGGGCTGCGCTGCGGCAAAAGCCGGCAGCCTGTCCGGAGGCAACCAACAGAAGGTTATCATAGCGAGAGAGGTGACGAACGACAAGGCGCTTTTGATTTGCGTCAATCCGACAAGGGGTCTCGACGTGGGCGCTATAGAGTACGTGCACAGCTATATAGTGTCTCAGCGCGACGCGGGCAAGGCGGTGCTTCTGATTTCATTTGAGCTTGACGAAATAATGAATTTGTCCGACCGCATAGACGTCATGTTCAGCGGTAAAGTAGCCGGCAGCGTTGAAGGCGATAAGGCGGATCAGACGACGCTCGGACTCATGATGGCGGGAGGTGACGTGAATGCGGCAAGCTGACGCGGCGTCTCTCAAAAGCGGCTTTCCGAGTCTTTTTCGTGACCGTTTGGCTCGCGTTTGGAACGATACATTTTTATATACATTACTGTCCGTAATGATAGGACTTTTGGTCGGTTCGGTTATTTTGACGGTAACGGGATTCAATCCCATTGAAGCGTACGGCGCCCTGTTCAACGGCGTTTTCGGTACGGGCAAGACGCGCATGTACGCGGTGCAGTACGCCACGCCCATTATATTCACGGGTCTTTCGGTTACGTTCGCTTTCAAGACGGGGCTGTTCAATATAGGGGCGGAAGGTCAGTATATAATGGGAGGGCTGATAGCTTTTACAGTCAGCGTGACCTTGCACATGCCGTCCGGGCTGCACGGCGCCGTCGCCGTATTGGCGGGAGGTCTCGCCGGCGCGGTTTGGGGCGCGGTCGCGGGACTGCTCAAGGCGTATAAGGGGATTCACGAGGTCATAGTGACCATAATGCTGAACTGGGTCGCGTTCTATTTTTCAAATTTCGTCGTTATGATGCCGGCGTTCAAGAAACCGAATTCCACGGCTTCGGTAGACGTCGGCGAAAGCGCCCGCATATATACCGACGCGTTCAAGGAAAATTTCGGCGCCGTGAAGATACATTGGGGCATGCTGCTCGCGGTCTTTGCGGTCATATGCTGTTCGGTGATTCTGAACAAAACGACATTGGGATTCAGACTCAGAGCCGTGGGTTTTAACCGAAACGCGGCGGAATACGGCGGCGTTAACGTAGGGCGATCCATAGCCGTGAGCATGGGCATATCGGGTCTTTTGGCGGGGCTCGGCGGCGCCGTGCAGACACTCGGCGTCGTGGGGCGGCTTACGCAGCTTGGGGCGCAGGAGGGCTACGGATTCGACGGCATATCGGTATCTATGATAGGAGGCATAAGCCCGATAGGCGCGCTTTTCGCCGGGCTGTTTTACGGCGGAATGAAGTACGGGGGGAGCAAATTGAACACCATAGGCGCTCCGAGCGAGCTCGTCAACGTCATTATAGGCGTGATCATCTATTCCATCGCGATAATGGGCGCATTCAGGGCTGTTGTACGCTTTATTCGGGCCAAGAGGGAGGGGATGCCGTTATGATGTTCAGCTCTTCGGATATCGGGCTTCTGATAAGCTCAACCCTTACATACGCCACTCCCTTGATCATAGCGGGCATGGGCAGCATTATGAGCGAAACATCCGGCGTGGTCAATATAGGTATAGAAGGCCAGATGATGATAGGCGCGTTTTCGTGCGCGGCCGCGGCAACTGTATTCGGCAGTCCGTGGGCCGGTCTGTTCGCGGCCGGTATAGCCGGCTGTATATTCGGTCTGCTGCACGCGTTGGCCTGTATCACGTTTAAGGCCGATCAGACGATATCGGGCATAGCGATCAACCTGCTCGCGCCGGGTGCGGCCATATATTTTTGCAAGGCTTTGTTCGATGGTTCGACGCAGACGAAGCCCGTAGAGTTGACGGGTAAACTGCCGCTTGTTTTGAACAATGTGTTTCCGGAAAATTCATTCTTTGATTATACGTTCAAGAACTACATATCTGTCTATGCATGCCTTGTCTTGGCGCTCTGCATATGGTTTTTGCTGTTCAGGACGAGGATAGGGCTCCGTATTCGCGCCGTCGGCGAGCATCCGAGGGCGACGGCCACGCTCGGTATCGGCGTGTTTCGTCTTCGATATTTCTGTGTCGTGTTATCCGGTATATTGGCGTCGCTTGGCGGCGCGGTCATCCCCCTTTCGACCGTATCGTATTTCTTCCCGTCTATTATATCGGGACAGGGTTTTATCGCTATCGCGGCCGTGATATTCGGCAAATACAAGCCCGGAAACACCGTGCTTGCATGCATGCTGTTCGGCTTTTGCAAATCGCTGTCGCTGTCGCTCGGCAATCCGAAATTCGAGCTCAGCGTTTCCGTGCATCTTCTGAGCATGATACCTTACGTTATCACATTGCTCGTGCTGCTGTTCATAGGAAAGAGTCACGCGCCGGCGGCAAGCGGCAAGATATACGACCCGGCGGGGCATTGACAGAGTGAAAGTTACTGCTCAAGGGTTTGTTTTCACGAGGTCAATTCATCTCCTCAGTCATTCCGGGCTTGTTCCGGAATCCAAAAACAGTAAGATGGATTCCGGGACAAGCCCGGAATGACGTTCGTTGGATTTTTCCGTATGCGAATCATTTTTTACCCTAATCACCTCAAATATGGTATAATAACCGCGTAGATCGCGGTTATTATACTTTTTAATGCCGTGCGATTTTTTCGCCTGTCGGCGAAAACGCACATGGCGGATTATACCATAAAACGCTTCGCTATTTATGGTATAATAAAACCGCGTAGATCGCGGTTATTTTTCTATAGGTCGTCGGAAGCGCGGCCGCAATAGCGTAACCGCAAAAGCGTAACCGCAAAAGCGTATGTTGTGAAGGAGGTTCAAATGGCGTTAAGAAAAGTTTTGCATAAGGTGAACGGCGTCGAAAGAATGTTTATCTTTGATCCCGAAAAGGACACGCTTGCGGAAACCCTCAGGCGATACGGGCTTACCGGCATAAAGGTTGGCTGTGACTTGGGTCAGTGCGGGGCTTGTTCAATTATCGTCAACGGCGCAGTAGTTCGATCCTGCATGAAGAAGATGAAGGATGTGGCGGAGCACAGTGAAATCGAAACCGTTGAATGCATGGGCACGGCAAAGAATCTCCATCCCTTGCAGTTGGCGTGGATAACGTACGGCGGCGTACAGTGCGGGTTTTGTACGCCCGGTTTTATAATGTCGGCAAAGGCGCTGCTCGATTCGAATCCGTCTCCGTCGCGGGAGGATGTGCGCGACTGGTTCCAAAAGCACAGGAATCTCTGCCGCTGCACGGGATATAAGCCGCTGATCGACGCTGTTATGGCGGCGGCCGAGGTTATGCGCGGTGAAAAAACCATGGACGACATCACGTACAAGCACGAGCCGGGCGCAAAGATTTACAACACGCGCTACCCCAGACCCGCCGCCCTCGGAAAGGTCTTGGGGCTGACGGATTACGGCGACGATATCAAGCATAAAATGCCGCCGGGCACGCTCCATGTGGCTATAATCCAGCCAAGACTTGCGTCTCACGCAAATATTATCAGTATTGATACTTCGGCGGCGGAGCGGATGCCCGGCGTCGTCCGCGTGGTGACGGCCAAAGACGTACAGGGAACGAATATTATATTTGAACCGAATTTTCATATCAGATCCAAACTTAAAGGGGATATCAGGCCCATATTTGCCGACAAGAAGATATTTATGTACGGCGATCCGGTCGGCGCTGTTGTGGCCGATACCCGCGACAACGCCCGCGCCGCCGCCGCCGCCGTGAAGGTAGAAATTGAAAAGCTGCCGGAATACATGAATTTCATAGACGCCGCGGCGCCCGACGCTATTCGCATACATGACAAATCCGAGAATACATACCTTCTTCAGCCGGTGTTTAAAGGCGAGGACGTTCGCGATGTTATCGAAGAATCCGCCTATTCCGCGGAGGGCAGTTTTTACAGCACGAGGGAACCCCATTTGTCTATAGAGCCGGATGTGCTGCAAGCGTATTACGATGAAGACGACAATATTGTTATAAGCTGCAAGTGCCAGTCAATACAGTGGAACAGGGAATCCATAGCGGACGGCATGGGCGTTCCTCTCGATAAAATCAGGATTGTGGAAAATCCCACGGGAGGGAGCTTCGGTTGGGCTACGTGCGCCGGGAGCTACGCTATAATGGGCGTTTGTCTCATGGCCGTCAAAAGGCCGTTAACGTGTACGATGACGTACGAAGAGCATCAGCATTACAGCGGCAAGCGCACGCCTTCCCATTCGAACGGGCGCCTGTCCTGCGACGAAAACGGCAAACTGACCGCTATCGAATTTGATTTTGGCGTGGATCACGGCGCTTACGACGATATTTCCATGAACCTTGTGGCAAGCTTCGCGAGATATCCGGGATTTCCTTATGTGATCCCAAATGTTCGCGGCTTAGTCCGTATGGCGGTTACAAATCACGGTTTCGGAACATCCTACCGAGGGTTTGGCTCGCCGCAATCCTATACCTGTTCCGAAGCCCTCGTGGATATGCTTGCGGCAAAAGCAGGCATGGATCCCTTCGAATTTCGTTACATCAATTTGGCAAGAAAGGGCGATATTACCATAAACGGACATCCGTACAGGGATCCGAGTATCGTCGAGCTCTATGACAAAATGCGTCCTATATATACGGAGTCGAAAGCGCGGCTCGCGGATTTGGAAGACGATGAAAAATATTATGGCGTGGGCGTATGCAGCGGCGGTTTTAATGTGACTATAGGGGAGCATGACCAAGCCGAGGTGGCCTTGGAACTGAACCCCGACGGAACAATAACCCATTTCAACACTTGGGAAGACCAAGGCCAAGGCGGGGATATCGGTACGCTGATTCATACGCATGAGTATTTGAAACCGCTTGGGATCGAGCCGAGTCAAATCAAATTGCTTATGAACGACAGCCTGTTATGTCCGAACACGGGTATAGCCGCGGCGAGTCGCAGTCATTTTATGGCGGGTATGGCGACAAAAAACGCCGCGGAGAAATTGCTGAGCGCCATGCGTAAACAGGACGGTACGTACAGAACATATTCTGAAATGACCGCGGAGTCCATACCGACAAAGTACATAGGCTCCCACGATATGACGGGAACCGGCGTCGGGCTGAACCCCAATACGGGTGAGGCCGATCCCGTGCAAACCGTGACATACGGCGTTTTCTTGGCGGAAGTGGAAGTGGACAAAAAAACAGGCAAGGTTAAGGTAACTCGTGAAGTGGTCGTTGCGGATGTGGGCATTGTCGGCAACTATCTCTCCGTGGAAGGGCAGGCGTACGGAGGCATATCCCACACTATTGGATTTGCTCTTACCGAGAATTATGACGATCTGAAAAAACACGCGTCTCCGGCGGGCGCCGGAATTCCAACCATCCAAGATGTTCCCGATGATATCGAAATCATATTCCACGAAAGGGAGAGGGAATTCGGGCCTCACGGTTCAACAGGCTGTTCCGAGCTTTTTCAGTCGGGCGGTCACATGGCTGTTATCAACGCTGTATATAACGCGACGGGCGCGCGCATTTATACGCTGCCGGCAAGCGCAAGCAAGGTCAAGGCCGCTATTGAAAGAAAGCTTTCGGGCGCGGAGGAATTTCATGAGAAATGGCGTCTCGGCCCCGACATGTACGACGTACTTGAAGACATAAGCAATAATCCTGTCGGATAGCGGGCGACAAGAAAGGATTATCAGTAGCCGGACGGAATGTTATGAATTTTCAGGATATAAAATCTTACGCGGAAAATTGCATCCGCGACTACCCGCCCCCCTGTGCCTGCGCGTGTCCGTTTGTGTTGGATGTAAGGGCGTTCATTGACCGGGTCGCAAAAGGCAAATACAGCGGCGCGCTGCGCCTGTACAGCGACGCCGTTCTGTTTCCCGGCACAGTCAGCCGACTGTGCCCTGCCTATTGCGGGGATTTTTGCGTGAGGGGCGGCTTTGATTCAAGCGTGGATATAAGGCTTATAGAGCGCGGCGTTTTGGAAAATGTCAAGCGCGCCGAGCCGGTCAGGTACGCCATTCCGCCCAAAAACACACGCGTCGCCGTGATAGGCGCGGGACTGAGCGGCCTGTCTTGCGCGTACAGACTGGCGGGCAAAGGCTACATTGTGACGGTGTTTGAAGCCTCGGGAAATATCGGCGGCGCCGCTGTCAAATCACTGCCCGAAGGCATCGCGGACGCTGACTTTCAAAGCGCGTTCAAATATATCGGCTATGAATTGCGGCTCAACGAAAGAATAAAAGATATTAACGAAGTGCATCATAATTTCGACGCGATATATGTTTCAACCGGCAAAGAAGGCAATGATTTCGGTTTGTTGCCTTCATGGAACAGCAAAACATTGACTTCTTCGATGCAAGGCGTCTTTGCGGGCGGCTCTCTTACGGATTGCCCGCCGATATGGAGCATTGAAAATGGGCTGCGCGCGGCAAGCTCTATTGAAGAGTTTTTGAAAACAGGCAGGAATGACGGTGTTGGGCTTTTGTATGACAGGCCGCCCGTCAATGATAAATTCTATGAAATCAAATATGATTTTCACGCGCCGGCGCCGGCCGACGTTTCATATATTGACGAAGCGAAGCGTTGTCCGATGTGCAATTGTTCTTTATGTATAGACGCCTGTCCGCTCATGGAATATTATAAAACCAATCCAAAACGTATCGCGGCGGATCTTGGCGTTACAGTGCTTCCCGTAGAGGGGAAAATAAAGCACGTAGCGTCAAGGATGCTGAACAGCTGCAACCTGTGCGGACTTTGCGACGCTGTTTGCCCCGCAGGTGTGGAGACCTTTGCCGCCATGTTTGAAAGCAGGCGCATGATGTCGGATTCAGGTAATATACCGGCCGCGTTTCATGATTTCTGGCTTGCCGACATGCAATTTTCTTTTTCTGACAGCGCTTATGCCGTAATCGGCCCCGAGTCGGCCGGCAGCGGACTGCTTTTTTTTCCGGGCTGCCAACTTGCGGCGTCGTCCCCCCATGCCGCGGAGGCGGCGTACAAATATATCAAAAGCATAAGACCCGACGCGTCGATGATGCTGTCGTGCTGCGGAATCCCTGCGGCGTGGGCGGCGGAGAGCGATATGCTCGCGCAGTGCACAGAAAAGATTCGCGCGGAGTGGTTGAAGCTCGGATGCCCCGACGTGCTCTTTGCGTGCAGCAGCTGTATGCAAAACTTCGAACAGTATTTGCCGGAGATCAAAGGACGGCTTGTATATGAATGGTTGGCGTTAAATGACGGCGAGTTGTGTTATCCGAATTATATCCGAGACTCTCTCGATTCGGGGGATTCCGCCGCCGATTTAAGCGGCGCTTGCGTATTTGATCCGTGCAGCAGCAGAACAAATGAGGCCGGCCGGACGGCGGTTCGCAGATTGGCGGAGAAGAGCGGTTTTTCGCTTTCGGAACTTGATTTAAGCGGCCCCAAGGCCGCCTGCTGCGGTTTTGGCGGACACATTTACCCGGCAAACCCTTCGCTTCTCAGTAAAGTTATCAATGAAAGAACATACGCTGCCGAAAGCACGTATATCACATATTGCGCAAACTGCCGCGATTTCTTTTTGCATGAGGGTAAAGACAGCCTGCACATATTGGATATATTGTTTGCCGCCGAGGTACGCGTCAAATTGCCCGGTTTTTCCGAAAGACGTCAAAACCGCGCCGCGCTTAAGGAAAGATTTACAGGCGTACTTTCAAAACCTCGTGTTCCGGCTGTAACGCTCGATATACCCGACGCTATCCTCAAGAAGATGAACGGTCTGCTGCTTTTAAATGAGGACGCGGAAGATATAGTCGCCCGAAGCGAGCTTACGGGCGCGAAGCTTATAAATCCCGATAACGACCGGTTTACAGCTTACGGAAAAAGTCTCTCCGTTACGATTTGGGTCGAGTACGAAATGCACTCCAAAACACAGGCCGTACTGCACAACATCTACAGCCACAGGATGAACATAAAGCCCGGAACGCGCGGTGAGCCCCATGTCGCCGGAATCCCGGATGAAAGCGGGCTGATCTGCGCAAAGTGCCGGATACCGTTGGAAAAAACGGAGACAAAATTCGAGTATCTGAAACATGAATTTTCTCACGCGATCCCGAAATGTCCGATATGTGACCGGGCATACATATCCGAAGAGCTTGTCTTGGGCAAGATGCTTGAAGTCGAGACTATGTTGGAAGATAAGTGAAAGCTAAAAAACGCCGGAGATTACAAGGCCCTGTATCCGTTGCGAATACAGAGCCTTGTGGTTTTGAACAGACTTTTAAGTGGTGGGGACAACAGGATTCGAACCTGTGACCTCATGGTTGTGATCCATGCGCTCTAACCAACTGAGCTATGCCCCCGCGCTTACGACCGGTATCCCCTAAATAATAGCTCATATCCGGCGACTTGTCAATCATTTTATCCGCGATTGCGAGGGCCGTTTGCCGCCGCTTGGCTGTCGCCGTTATCGGCTGATTACATGATTTTGTCAAAAAGTATTTGCAAATTCGATTTTTTGTGATATATTAGTAGAAAGCGGAAAGGTTGTATCATGTGCAATTTTAATTTTGAAAAAAACAATAACTTTTTTATAGGTGGCCGCAGCTTTTGGCGCGTTGGCTTTTTTGGCTTGAAAACAACAAAAGTTTGCCGCGTACAGGGCGTCTGACCTCTAAACGATAAATGATAAACATAAACAGCAGGGGTTCATGTACATGTACATGAACCCTGTTTTTTTCGGGATTATCGCCGGCGGATCGGATCGGAAAGTTTTGGTGGCAAGTATGATAACGCAGCGCGTCGCTTTGAAGGAAGCGGGATATGACATATGTATAGAAGACGGATTGATCCGCGATTTCGGCGCGCTGATTCGCGAGAGACTCGGCGAGCCGGCCGAACGCGAGACTGCGCTCGTTACGGACAGGAATGTATGGGATCGTTATGAGCGGGCTATCAGCGCCTCGTTTGCGCGGGCGGAACTCAAATTCAGAGCCGTCGTTCTAAATCCCGGAGAGGAAAACAAGTCTTTGACCGGTCTCGGAGGACTGTACGACGCGTTCTCCGAAATGCAACTGCGGCGAGACGGGCTTGTCGTCGCGTTCGGAGGCGGCGTGATAGGGGATTTGGCGGGATTCGCCGCGGCCACGTGGATGCGGGGCGTGCGCTATGTGCAGATACCGACCACGCTGCTCGCGCAGGTGGATTCAAGCGTGGGAGGCAAGACCGCCGTCAACACGAACGCGGGAAAGAACCTCGCCGGAGTTTTTTATCAGCCTTCGCTCGTGTTGACCGATACCGCGCTGCTCTCGACACTGCCGGAGAGAGAGTTTCGTTCGGGTATGGCGGAGGTAATAAAATACGGCGCCATACGTTCAAAAAGGCTTTTTGACAGTCTTAAAAAAGAGTTGTCCTCCGAGGCCTTGCGCGACTGCGTGGGCGAGTGCTGCGCCATCAAAGGCGGAATAGCGGAGAGGGACGAGTACGATAACGGCGAGCGTATGCTTCTCAACTTCGGGCACAGTTTCGGGCATGCTATTGAGAAGTTGGGGGGTTTTCGCAGGTACAATCACGGCGAAGCGGTGGCTATGGGCATGGCGCTGGCCGCCGAGACAGGCGAAAGAATGGGTTTGACCGCGCGGGGAAGCGCTGAGGAATTGCGAGGACTTTTGTCGTTTCACGGACTTGACGCGGATTGCCCATATTCGCCGGCAGAGCTTTCGGCTCATATGGAGTTGGATAAAAAAAACAGCGGCGGCGTCGTACGGCTCATACTGCTCACGACGCTCGGGAACGCGTTCGCGATGTCGCTTGACCCGTGCGAATTTAGCCGCGCCGTCGGGGCGGCGCGTGAGGGGGAGGTGTTTTGACGGATGATAAGCAGAACGGAAGCCAAGATCATAAACAGATTTCCGAACGGCACGGTGGCCCCGCCGCCGTCAAAAAGCTTGTGTCACAGAGCGGTTATCTGCGCTGCCTTGGCGCGCGGCGACAGTGTGATCAGGAATGTAGTGCTGTCGGAGGATATAGAAGCCACATTGCAGGGCGTATCCGCTCTCGGCGCGGAATGGCGCCTTTCGGACGGTGTCCTTCGCGTACGCGGAGGGGGCGAACGAAACGCGGATTTGATCAATTGCGTCGAGTCCGGCTCCACGCTGCGATTTTTGATTCCCGTAGCGGCGCTCTCGGACAAGGAAACGGTTTTCAAGGGCAAAGGCCGGTTGTTGATCAGGCCTATGGATGCGTATTCATCCGTATTCGCGGACACGGAAACGAGATTTTCGCACAGTAAAAGGGAGATAAGGATTCAGGGCCCGTTGCGCGGCGGTTTGTTCAGTCTGCCCGGCGACGTGAGCTCGCAGTTTGTGTCGGGACTGCTGTTCGCGTTGCCGCTGACGGATACGGACAGTGAGATACGTCTCGAAAGTCCGCTCGAATCGCGGCAATACGCGGAGATGACGGTTGACGTCATGCGCCGTTTCGGAGTAGAGGCAGACGTCGGTAATATAACTTTCAATGTGCGCGGCGGGCAGCTTTACCGTCCGACCGACTATACGGTGGAGTCGGATTATTCGCAGGCCGCATATTTCCTCGGCGCGGCCGCTCTCGGTCTCGATGTGAAATGTGCCGGCCTGAACGAAGAAAGCAGACAAGGCGACAAGGCGATACTTCGCATATTGGAAGAAATGGGCGCGACGATAACGCGCGACGGCGACGTCGTGTCCGTTCAAGCCGAAAAGCTTCTGCCCGTGACGGTAGACGCGCGTGAAAACCCGGATCTTATTCCGCCCGTCGCGGCGCTGTGCTGCTATTGCGATGGCAAGAGCCGCATAGTCAACGCGGGGCGGCTGCGTCTCAAGGAAAGCGACCGTTTGCGCGCGTTGGCTGAAGAACTCGGCAAGCTTGGCGCGAATATAAAAGAAACGGCGGATACGCTCGTGATAGATGGAACTAAGACTCTCAAAGGCGGACGGGCCGACGCGCATCACGATCACAGGATCGCCATGGCCGTGGCGCTTGCGGCTGTCCGCTGCACGGAAGAGGTCAGTTTGGTGGGTTGGCATAACGTCGATAAATCCTATCCGAATTTTTGGAACGATTTCGAAAAGACGGCGCCCGCAGTCCGCGAAGAGAAAGGAGTCGGAGGTCAGGGATGAACGTATGGGGCAATAACATAAAACTGTCTGTATTCGGCGAATCGCACGGAATCGCTATCGGCATGGCTGTGGACGGGCTTCCTGCCGGAGAGTCGATAGACGTAAATGAAATCAGGCGAGAGATGATGCGGCGCGCGCCCGGGCACGATCCGTTTTCTTCCGCGAGACACGAAACGGACGATGTAGAGATACTCAGCGGCATGAAGGACGGCTTTACTACGGGAGCCCCCGTCTGCGGTCTTATACGGAACAGAGATGCACGCTCCGGCGACTATGACGGAACGCTGAGACCCGGGCACGCGGACTGGAGCGCGCTGCTCAAATACGGCGGTTACGCTGATATGCGCGGCGGCGGACATTTTTCGGGACGGCTCACGGCGCTGCTTGTCTTTGCGGGCGCAATGGCCAAACAGGTGCTACGCCGCCGCAGGGTCAATATTTACGGACGCATCGCCGCCATAGGCGGCGCAGTTGACGCGGATAGTCCCCGAGATGAAGAGGATTGGCGTTCGTTCTCAAGTTCGAGATTTCCGGCATCGCGGGAAGCCGCGGCATCTATGTCGCGCGCGATGGAGACGGCGCGCGCGGATAAGGATTCCGTGGGAGGCGTAGTGGAAGCTGTGGCTTACGGCGTGCCGGGAGGCGTGGGAGAGCCGTTTTTCGCGTCGCTTGAAAGTATCGCAGCATCCATGCTTTTTTCGATACCGGCGGTAAAGGGCGTTGAATTCGGCGCCGGTTTTCGCCTTGCGGATATACGCGGCAGCGAGTCCAACGACGCCATCGTCATAAAGGACGGCGCCATATCGTCGCCCACGAATAACTGCGGCGGCATTCTGGGCGGTATTTCGAACGGCATGCCTATAGTCGTGCGCGCGGCCTTCAAACCGACGCCGTCCATAGAGAAGTCTCAGCGTACGGTGGATCCCGCCGATATGACGGAGAAGAATACGGAGATAAAGGGGCGGCATGACGCCTGTATCGTTCCGAGGGCCGTACCCGTCGTCGAAGCGGGTCTCGCGCTCAGCGTTTTGGACTGCATGTCCGCAGGGCGCGGATTTTTGCCGGCATGAAGAATATTGTATTGATCGGACTTTCGGGCAGCGGAAAATCCACACTCGGCGCATTGGCCGCCGAGCGCTTCGGACTCGATTTTATTGATACGGACGCAGAAATAGAAAAGAGCGAAGGTATGCCCATAACAGAGATTTTTTCCGAATACGGGGAACCGCGTTTCCGTGATTTGGAAACGGCCGCCGTACTCTCGGCCGCGCGGCGCTCACGAACCGTCGTCGCCACGGGCGGCGGCGCCGTGCTTAGGGATGAAAACATGCGCGCGCTGCGCGAAACGGGGCTGATCGTCTTTTTGGACAGGCCCCCCGAGCAGATCGCCGCGGCGCTCGACTGCGGCGCGCGTCCGCTGCTGTCGGAAGGCGCGGATCGCATATACGAGCTGTCACGGAGCAGGCGCGCGCGCTATACGGCGTGCGCCGACGCGCGTCTTCTTTGCGCGGACGGCCAAGACGACGCGCTCGAACGGCTGTGCAATCTCATGCGAAGCGAATATCCGGACGACGGTTTTGCCGTTATAGGCGATCCCATAGGACACAGCGTGTCGCCGTCTGTTCATAACGCCGTGTTCGGAGAGCTCGGTCTTAATTTCCGCTACAGCGCGATTCACGCGCCGAGAGGGAAGATCGGCGACTTCGTGGCGCGCGCGAAAATATCGGGTATGCGCGGTTTCAATGTGACCGTACCCCACAAGCAAGATATATTGCCTTTTTTGGATGAAATTGATGAAGATGCTCGGCTTTGCGGCGCGGTGAACACGGTTTTGGCGCAGTGCGGGCGTTTTGTCGGTTATAACACGGACATGGAGGGTTTGGCGCGGGCGCTCGGGCGGCGCGGGCGCGCCTACGGCGGCGGCGATATCGTGATAATCGGCGCGGGCGGCGCGGCGGCGGGAATAGCAATGAAGGCCGCGATTGACGGCGCCCGCAGGATCACCGTGCTCGCGAGACGCCGGGAAAAGGCGGATGACGTGCGGGAAAGAGCTTTGGCCGCCGCCTCGGCGCGGGCGGCGCGGCGCGTTCCCGACATAATCCGGGCAGACATGAGTTCCGAAGCGCTTCGCGCCGCTGCCGGCAGCGCCGACGTGCTTATCAACGCCACGCCGCTCGGCATGTTGGGCGCGGAATGCGATTATGACTCGCTCGATTTTTTGACGGCGCTGCCGGCCCGCGCCCTCGTGTGCGACCTCGTGTACAATCCGCCGCGAACAAAGCTGCTGCGCGAATCAGAAGCTCTTGGACTTGAAACGCTCGGAGGTCTTGATATGCTAATCGCTCAGGCGCTGTTATCGGACGAGATATTCCTCGGGCACCCGCTCGATACGGAGAAGCTCTGCGAGACTGCGGAGAGCGCGGCGCGTTACGCGCTTGATGCGGCCCGAACAGGCGCGCGAAGCGCGAATACAGATGTGCTGTGAGGGTTATAGAAGGAGATAGGGATGATAATAGTATTAAAACAAGACGCCGCCGAAGAGCAGGTTATTGCGCTCAAAGATACCATGTCAGATCGGCGTCTGAGTATTCAAGATATCAGAGGCGAGAGCACACGTATATTCGGGCTTGTCGGCGACACGTCCGGGATTTCGGAGGACAGCGTCATGCGCCACGAGTGCGTGGAACGCGTGATGAAGGTATCGGAACCCTACAAACTGGCAGGAAGACGTTTTCATCCTCTTGATTCATCTTATGAGATCGCCGGACGAACCGTAGGCGGCGGCGCTTTCACGGTTATGGCCGGGCCCTGCTCCGTGGAAACCGAAGAACAGGTGCTGTCCATCGCGCGCGATGTGAAGCATTCGGGCGCCGATTTTATGCGCGGCGGCGCTTTCAAACCGCGCAGCTCGCCGTATTCGTTCCAAGGACTTGGGCTCGACGGATTGGAGCTGCTCAAAACGGCGCGGGAGAAAACGGGTTTGCCCATAGTCACGGAAATAATGTCGCCGGAATACGTCGAAATTTTTCGCGACGATGTGGATATAATTCAGATCGGCGCGCGCAATATGCAGAATTTCTCGCTGCTTACGGAGGTCGGTAAGCTTGGCAAGCCCGTACTTCTCAAGCGCGGCCCGTCCTGCACATTGGACGAAATGCTTATGGCGGCGGACTATATACTTATGAGCGGCGACAGCCCCGTAATACTCTGCGAAAGGGGGATACGCACGTTTGAAACCGCCACGCGGAACACGCTTGATCTGTCGGCGATACCGGTTTTGAAGAAAAAATCGCATCTGCCCGTCATAGTAGATCCGTCGCACGGAACCGGCTACTGGGACTTGGTCTATCCAATGGCTTTGGCGGCCGTCGCCGCAGGCGCGGACGGACTTATGATAGAGGTGCACAACAGGCCTGACAAGGCCCTGTGCGACGGGCAGCAGTCCATAACGCCGTTTTTGTTTGACAAGCTTATGCGCAAGGTAAACCGGCTGCGCGCAACGCTTGCCGAGAACGACGCGTAGCGGATATTTTGTTGATGCGGCGGCCTTCGGCCGCACTGCTATTATCGGAGAATATGAAATGAACGCAAAGGAACAATTGAGCGAACTGCGAACCAAGATCGATGCTATAGACAGCAATATGATACCGCTTTTCAAGGAACGGATGGATATTTCCGCGCGCATCGCCGTCATAAAGGGCGAGGGGAACATGGCGATAACGGACGAGATGCGCGAGCAGCAGGTGTTGGAACGGGCGGACGCCATCGTCGACGATGAGACTTTAAAAGGCGAGGTCGCGCTCCTTATGCGTTCGGTTATTGCCATATCAAAGGCCAGACAGCGCAAAACGTTGTCCTCTTCGAGCCCTCCTTTCTTACCGCCGCCGCGAAAACCTTCGCGAGAAAACGCGATATGCGCGTTTCAAGGCGTACCGGGCGCGTGGAGTGAACAAGCGCTCATGGAGCTCTTCCCCGGCGCCGAAAAGCTGCGGGTGGATTTTTTCGAGGATTTGTTCGTGGCCGTCAAGGGAAAGGAAGCGGATTACGGCGTCGTCCCCATTGAAAATTCCAAGACCGGCGCGATAGGCGAGACATACGATCTGCTTAGGAAATACGGCTGCTACATAGTCGCGCGGACGTGGATAGACATTCGCCATTGTTTGCTTGCGCCCGAAGACGTGAAGCTTTCCGATATAAGGGAGGTGTTTTCGCATTCCGAAGGTTTTCGTCAGTGTTCGAGATTCTTGAGGGGAAAGCCTTGGAGTTTGAACGCCTGTCGAAACACGGCCGTAGCGGCGGAGACGGCGGCGTCAAGCAAGGACGGCAAGACTGCCGCGATAGGTTCGCGCCGCGCGGGCGAGTTGAACGGGCTTTGCGTGCTTGAACCGGATATCATGGATTCGCTTGAGAACAGAACGTCCTTTGTGGTCATATCGCCCGAACCCGAATACGACGAACACGACGACCTTATTTCATTCACATTTTCCACGAAGCATAAGAGCGGAGCGCTGTGCGAGATACTCCTGCCTCTTATGGCGGGCGGCATGAATATGATGCAGCTTGAGTCGAGACCGGCTGGTTCCGGCAAGTATCGCTTCTTTGCCGAGGTGCAAGGCAATATCCTTGATGACCGTACCGTAGAGACCCTTCGTCACGCGGCGTCCGCCTGTGAGTATTTCGAGGTTATCGGCTGTTATTCCATGAAGGACTGACTGATCCCGCCGAAACAAAGATATTTTGCCCACGCGGCAAACCGCGAATAGCAAAGAACCTCATACGAGAATATGGAGACAGTGGCAGCAAAATGAAGAAAATAGCGGTTATTAACGGCCCCAATATGAATATGCTCGGAACGCGTGAGCCGGACAAATACGGTACGCTCAGCCTTGCGGAGCTCACTGCCGTGATCGCCAAGAAAGCCGCCGAACTGGGCGCGCGCTGCGAATTTTTCGCCGACAACTCAGAAGGGGCGCTTGTGAGCGCGATACAAAACGCATCGGACTCTGACGGCGTCATATTGAACGCCGCGGCCTACACGCATTACAGCCTAGCTATCCGTGACGCGATAGCCGCCATAGACGCGCCCGTCGTAGAGGTGCATATGTCGAACGTCGCCGCGCGAGAAGCGTTTCGCCGCGAATCCGTGATAGCGCCCGTGTGCATGGGCAGTATCGCGGGATTTGGTATACAGAGCTATATACTGGCCCTGTACGCGCTCCTTGAGATGTAACTACTCAAACCCCACGTGATTTTTGTCCATCTCGGAACCTGCCGTCGGTTATTGTCCTCCTCACGTAGCTTCAAGTACGTTCCGGGGGCCAAAACCGCCGGCAGAACCCGATCTGAACACGCGTGCCCGGAGCTTGCGACAGGGTAAAACTGACGCAGTGTTTGAGTAGTTTTGATTTAATATTTAACTGTTTGGCGGTAACCCGCGGGAGTTCGCTTTGCGTAAATCCCGCGTTGCGCTTGCCGCGCGGTCTGACCTGTGATATCATATAAAATATACGATACAAAAGCGTTATCATCCGGCGCCCGAGCGCCGTTCGGGAGACGCGATGCGTGACACAGAGCAGCTTATCAGTGAATTGAAATCGGATCCCGATATAGAATGCGTCCTGCGGAACGCGCCTATGAGCGAGTATTGTTCGTTCAAGGCGGGCGGACGCGCCGACTGTCTTCTTGTTCCGCGCGGCGAAGCCGCTTTTGTTCGCGTACTGAGTCTTATATTCGGCATGGGCTTGCCGTATTTCGTAATGGGCGCGGGCAGCAACCTGCTCGTGCGCGACGGAGGCTTTCGCGGCGTAATAGTGAAGCCGGGCGCGGATTTGCGCGCGGTGCGCGTAGGCGGAAATTTGATCACGGCGCTTTGCGGAGCGTCCCTTGCCGCAGTCTCGGACGCGGCGGCGGACGCCGCGCTCGGCGGACTCGAATTTGCGCGCGGCATACCCGGCAGCGTCGGCGGCGCCCTGTATATGAACGCGGGTGCTTACGGCGGCGATATAGGCGGAGTTACTGAATCCGCCAAGGTGTTCACTCCGGCGGATGGCGCCGTGCTTTTCTTGCGCCGGAACGAGATGGAGTTTTCATACAGGAGCAGTCTGTTTCGCCGTTCGGGCGTCGTCGTGCTTGAGGCGCGCTTTGAGCTTGTTCCTGCGGACGAAGCGGATATACGCGCGCGCATGGCGGAATTTGCGCGCAGGCGGGCGGAAAAACAACCGCTGAGCGCGCCGAGCGCCGGCAGCTTCTTCAAGCGGCCGACAGGCGGTTTTGCGGGAAAACTCATAGAAGACGCCGGGCTTGCAGGGCTGTCCTGCGGAGGCGCGAGGGTATCGCCGCTGCATGCGGGTTTCATCGTGAACGAGGGCGGCGCAACGGCCTCGGATATTACGGACTTGATGGAAATCGTGAGGAGTACGGTATTTGATCGCTTTGGCGTTATGCTCGAACCGGAGGTGCGCATAATTGGCGACGACATACAAACTCCTTTATGACTGGCATACGCATACGACATTTTCGCACGGCGCGGGCAGCATTGAGGATAATGTGCGCGTCGCTGCGCGTTTGCGCCTTTGCGGAATAGGAATTACGGATCACGGTCCGGGGCATCTGTTCTTCGGCGTCAAACGCTCGCGTCTTGCCGAGATGCGCGCCGAGATAGAGACGCTCAGGGCCCGGGATCTCGGACTTGAGATATTAATGGGCGTCGAGGCGAATATCGTGGACGCGTCCGGTCGGCTCGATCTGTCGCCGTACGAACTCAGCCTGTTCGACTATGTGATAGCGGGCTATCATTACGGCGCGTTCGGCGAAAATCCGATTGCCATGTGCGCTTGTCACGTGGAGAATATTATCAGCAACGCCACGGGTTTCCTGTCGCGACGCTCGCTTGTCAAGAACACGGAAATGGTCGAGAAGGCCCTGCATACCAACAATATTAAAATATTAACGCATCCGGGCGACAAGGGATCCGTAGATGTATTCGCGGTCGCGCGCGCCTGCGCGGAAACGGATACGCTGTTTGAGATAAACGCGAGACACAAATCGCTGACGGTTGACGGCCTTCGGACGGCGGCGCGTTCCGATGTGAAATTCGCCGTCAGCAGCGACGCGCATTCACCCGAAAGGGTGGGCGAAACGGCGCGCGCAATCCGGCTTATCGCGGAAGCGGGTCTTGATATTGAACGCGTTGTGAATCTGCGGGCGGTTTGACTGCACGCACGGTCGTCCTTTTCGTAACGGGGCGGAAGCTGAATCGAGGTAATGTTTTATGGAGATCACTGTTGTCACGGGCATGTCGGGAGCGGGCAAAAGCTGCGCGTTCAACTGCTTTGAGGATCTCGGATATTACTGCATCGACAACCTGCCGCCGTCTCTTATCGGCAGCGTGTTGGATTTGCTCGGACAGGGCAAACGAGAAGTGGCGCACGCCGTTTTCGTTATAGATATCAGAGGCGGCGCGTTTTTCGACGATTTAAAAAACAGTTTGCACGCGCTGACGGACGCGGGTATGCCCTACAGGATATTGTTTCTTGACGCTTCGGACGATGCGCTGCTGAGACGCTTTAACGAAACACGGCGCAGCCATCCGTTGTCCGGCGGCGGTTCAAATGTGGACGGCATAGCGCTTGAGCGAAAACGCTTGCTTGATATCAAGCGCGCGGCCGATATTGTCATAGACACGTCGCATATGAAGACGGCCGCGCTTTCCGATGAGATAAAGAAGCTCTTTCTTCCGCAAACGGAGAATGTGTTCACGATCAATATAACGTCGTTCGGATATAAGTTCGGTATTCCGGCGGAGGCCGATATGGTTTTCGATATGCGCTTCATATCGAATCCGTTCTATGTGCCGAGTCTCAAGGAGCTTTCAGGCAACAGTAAGCGTGTCCGGGATTATGTAATGAAGATTCCCGTAAGCCGGGCGTTTCGTGATTCCGCTCTGCGACTCATCGAAGAACTAATACCATATTTTTCAACAGAAGGAAAATACAAATTAAATCTGGCCTTCGGTTGTACCGGAGGCAGGCACAGATCTGTTACTATGGCTATCGTTTTTAATGAGGCTCTTACGGAAAGAGGTTACAGAACCGCACTGATCCACAGAGACCTTTAGCCGTGTATGTAAGCGGCGGATTGAGGGTAGGGCCGGTATTTGCGCACTGCCGCGAGGATTGACAAAATGTCATTTTCATTGGATGTAAAAAACGAAATCGCGCGTGCGACGCCCGAAAAGCGTTGTTGCAGATTGGCGGAGTTGGCGGGCTTTATACGTGTCGGCGGCGCTGTTGGGCTTGCCGGGGGCGGAAGACTTTCGCTGACGCTCCATACGGAAAATCCCGCCGTGGCGCGGCATTACAAGAAATTACTGAAGGAGTACTTCGGCGCAAACGCGAATCTGTTTGTGGGCGGACACGCGAATTTCAGAAAAAAAGGGCATATGTACGAGCTCTGCATGGATGAAACTGCGGGTGCGTACCGGATTTTACGCGAAACGGGGATTTTAACCACACGCGAGGGCTATGATTGTATAGACGAGGGTGTCTTCGACGAAATTTTGAAAACAAAATGCTGCCGCAAGGCTTATCTGAAAGGCGCCTTCCTCGGCGCCGGAACGTTGAGCGACCCCGAAAAAGCTTATCACATCGAAATAGCGTGCGGCTCTGAGCCTTTGGCCGCAGGCTTAAGACGGCTGTTCAACAGCTTCACGGATATACGCGCCGGCATCTCGCCGCGCAGGGGACGATTCGCCGTTTACCTGAAAGACGCGGGGCGCATAGCCGATATTTTGAACATCCTCGGCGCACACGGACAGCTTTTGAAGTTTGAAAATGTGCGCATCGTCAAGGAGCTCAGAAACAGGACGAACCGTATCAGCAATTGCGATAACGCGAACCTCGACAAATCTCTCCGGGCGGCGGAGGAACAGATCGGCGCCATTGTCAGGCTTCGCGACAGCGCGGGTCTTGACTCGCTGCCGGCGAAGCTGCGCGCCGCAGCGCTGCTTCGTCTCGCGAATCCGGATGTTTCCCTTTCGGAGCTTGGGGAGATGATGAACCCGCCTATAAAGAAATCGGGCGTGTACAGCAGGCTGAAAACCATAGAGAAGATAGCCCAATCCGATTGAGAGAAAACAACAACAAAACCCTTTATAATAATACCGTTTTGGTGTATAATAGCCACATGATCGTTGTATGGTAACAGGAAAGGAGACAAATAACAGGTGGATTTGTTGGTTGTGCCGGTTCCTCTTTTCAGTGAAGAGAATACCGTTGAGACCTATATGTTTCGCTACAGCAAGGGTAACGACCTCTTGTCGGCCGCAAAGGAGGGCATACATTTCGACGGCGCCATGCACTCCCCGCTGCTGTCTATGATGCAGGTGGTCGGCCTTGACGCCTTGACAATGGGCAAGCCGATATTCGTTCCGGTCAGTAGGCTCATGCTTATGACAGGTCTTGAAAATGTATGCGACGAATCGCCGGACAGTATCATCTTTCTCATTGACGGGCATGTGAAAGGCGACGCGACAAACGTGAGCAATATCCGGCGTCTCAAAGATCTCGGATACCGCTTCGGCATATGCGGGATAGGCAATATCGCGGCATATATGCATATTTTGGAACTCTGCGATTTTATATTTTATGATCAAAGGATATTCAGCGACCGAAACCAAGTGGCGCTCAGGAGTCAGATATCCGAAAAATTCCCGCACATGAGCTGTGTTTATACCAATGTAAACTCAATGGAAATATTTCAGAGCGCCCGAAAAAAGTACAAAGGTCTTTACGAGGGGAGTTTTTACCGCATGCCGTTTGTCGAGGGAGACAATAAGGTTTCCCCGCTTCAGATAAATATGATAAACCTGCTGAACAAAGTTCGGGCGGACAACTTCGACTTCGACGCTGTTTCGAAGATCATACAGCGGGATCCCGCGCTGACCATAGCGTTGCTTCGCATGGTCAATACGGGAAGCAGAGGACGCCGGAACGAGATCAAGACCATAAACGGGGCTGTCGTCATGTTGGGGCAAGAAGAAGTTCGCAAGTGGATCACGGCGGCGGCGGCCAATCAACTCGGTACGGACAAGCCCAACGAAATCACGAAGCTTTCGCTGGTACGCGCGAAATTCGCCGAAGCGTTGGCCGTCAAATTCGGACTTTACGCGGACGCGCAGAGCCTGTTTCTCATGGGTATATTCTCCGTGCTTGACGCCATGCTTGAGATGTCCATGGACGATGCGCTGAAATTAGTACTTGTATCGGATGATATCCGCGACGCGTTGGTTTCGCGTACGGGGAAATACGGCGACGTCTATAACTTCATAATCGACTATGAGTCCGCAAACTGGCCTGCGGTTTCCCGGCTGCTGATACTCTATGATCTGACGCCCGAAGACATTTATGAAACATATGTGGAGACGCTTTGTTGGTATCGCGATATGCTGTCTGATGACGAAGAGGCGCAGGGCGGCGAAACCGAAGAAGCTTCCGTGACCGAGGATTGACGCACGCACAGCGTCACAATTTCGGACGGCAAGATAAGAGGGGACGAGCAAATGGCCAAGATGTTTTATTCCGAAGCGCGCGTAATCTACGCGGATACGGACGCGATGGGCGTCGCGTATCACGGCAATTATATAAAATGGTTTGAGATAGGCCGAACAGAGTATCTGCGGCAGATAGGTTATCCGTATTTCCTGCTCGAAAAAGAAGGACTGTGGCTTCCCGTCACGGAGGTGGCGTGCAAATACAGGCGACCGGCGCTCTATGACGATTTGCTAAGTATCGCGGCTTGGGTCGACGACTTGGGCGGCGCCAGCATTGTGATGGGTTACGAGATAAGACGCGGAAAAGGCGGAGAGCTGTTGGCTACCGGCAAGAGTTGGCACGGCATAACGGATCACAGTCTCAAACCCATACGTCTTAAAAAAATGATGCCCAAACTTCACGCGGCTGTGGTCGAGACATTGGACGGTGCGGAGAAATAGGGCTGCATACATACAGAAGTTAAGGAGTTCCAAATGCGAAAGCACAGAGGAAAGATCATCACGGCGGCTATTGTTTGCTTGCTGCTTGCCGGCTCTTGGGTGCTCGTCGGCAGTTACGCAGGTCACAGCGTATCGTCGGAAACATCCTCAGTGACGCCTGTCACCGCAGCGGTCGTCGATTTATCGGAAGATCCGGGCGCCGTGCGGCGCGGCGCCGACAGCCTTGTCGACGTCACGGTGAACGGCGAACCCGAACCCGAGGGTACGGACGCGCCGGCCGCCGCGAATACGAACCGGGAATTGAATCCGTCCGAACGCGTTACGGGTTTGGATGTCGAAACAAGCAAGGACAAATACCTGACCGACCCCGTGCCGCAGGGCAAGCCTGTGCCTGTCGAACCCCAAAACGCGGTTCTTACGGGTGATGAATTTACCTGCACGCTCACAGTGCGCTGCGACACCGTACTTGACAATATGGATTTATTGGACAAAGAGAAACGGGAGCTGATTCCGGGCGACGGCGTTATTTTCCCGACCGCCGACGTTACGGTTTATGAGGGCGAGAGCGTGTTCAATGTCCTTTTACGTGAAATGAAACGCGCAAAGATCCACATGGAATTTATGAAAACGCCCATCTACAACTCGGCGTATATAGAAGGCATAAGTAATATCTACGAATTTGACGCGGGCGAATTGTCGGGATGGATGTACAATGTGAACGATTGGTATCCGAATTACGGTTGTTCGCGCTATACGCTAAAAGACGGCGACGTTATAGAATTGCGTTATACATGCGATTTGGGACGTGACCTCGGCGTGGATTGGATATCTGATTTTCAGCGCGATGAATAACTTGGGGTTATTAAAAGGTCAAATCAAGACTAAGCTGAGTAGTTACAAACTTGGAACCGTAACCGGAAAAAATTCGCGAAAGCGTTGTAATTGTATATGAGGTGCGAACCAAGGCAGTGTCGGAAAATGAGGCGCGCGGTCGGCGCCGTGTCATAAGCGGGCTGATCAGGCCGATGTCGGAAAAATACGAGTCATATTTGTGCGACGAGTCCCGTGTGATAGGGAATGCGGAAAGCATCTCCTTTCCGCGCACGGAAGTCGAGCTTCGCTATGCGCTAAGCGTCGAATACGCGCGCGGCGACCGCGTCACGGTTCAGGGCGGACGTACAGGCATTTCGGCCGGGGCCGTGCCGAACGGCGGGCATATCATAAATCTTTCGCGCATGGACAGGATCACAGGTATGCGTAAGGACGCCGACGGTGAATTTTGTGTCCGCGTTCAGGCGGGCGTCGTGCTGACGCGGTTCAACGACGCTGTCGCCGAAAAGAAATTTGACGCTTCCGGATGGGGCTATGCGTCCTTGTCCGCGTTGGAGGATTTTCACGGAGCGGGCCCGTATATGTTCATGCCGGATCCTACGGAAGACACTGCTACTATAGGAGGAATGGCGGCTTGTAACGCTTCAGGTGCGCTGACTTACAGATACGGTTCAACGCGCCGCCATATATCTGCTCTGCGCGTTATGCTTTGTGACGGTCGTTCTGTCAGTCTGCGGCGCGGGGAATGCTTCGCGAAAGGCCGTCGCCTTCAGCTTCGTACCGACGACGGCGATGTTCTTTGCCTTGATCTTCCTACCTACACGATGCCCGACGTCAAAAATGCGGCGGGCTATTTTGTGTGTGACGGCATGGACGCCATTGATCTCTTCATCGGTTCCGACGGCGCCTTAGGCGTCATATTTGAGGTTGAAGTCCGTCTTATGAAACGTCCGGCGCATATATGGAGCGCCATGTGCTTTTTCGGCGGTGAGAACGACGCGCTGCGCTTTGTCGCGGAATGCCGTGATATGGTTGAAAATTTGGCCGCCATAGAGTATTTTGACGGCGCGTCACTCGACATATTGCGCGGTGAAAAGGCATTCGGCGCGTCCTTGACGCGCATACCGGATATATCCGCGCGTTACGGCGCGGCTGTTTGCGTCGAGCTGCACGGCGCGCTTGAAAGCGAAGCCATGGAGCAGCTTTTTTATGTGGGGGAGTGTATTGACAGGGCAGGCGGCGATATATATGATACTTGGCTCGCGCGCACATCCTCAGCAAATATAGGGTTGCGTGAAATGCGCCGAGCGATACCTGAGCGCGTTAACCGTCTCATAGCGCGCCGCAAATTGACGGAACCCACTATCAGCAAGTTGGGCTCCGATATGGCCGTACCGGACGGCTTTCTGCGCGCGACCCTCGGCATGTACCGCCTCGGCATGACGGAAGCGGGCCTTGAAAGCGCTGTATGGGGTCATATAGGCAATAACCATCTGCATGTTAATATATTGCCGCGAAGTAAGGAGGAATTTGAAAGAGGCAAGGCGCTTATAGCGGAATGGGCCAAAAGAGTGAGCGAATCCGGCGGGACGATTTCCGCCGAACATGGGGTCGGCAAACTGAAGAGGGACGCTCTTCGAATCATGTACGGCGACAAACATATTCTTGAAATGTCCGCTCTGAAACGGGCGCTTGACCCGAAATGGCTCCTTGGCTGTGGCAATATTCTGCCCGCGGCCACTTTCGGCGCGCGTGGGGTTTGAGCAGTTACCATTTATTCTTACTACTCAAAGGTTCAATCAAGACTACTCAAACGCCGCGTCAGTTTTGTTCAGATCGGGTTCTGCCGGCGGTTTTGGCCCCCGGAACGTACTTAGAGCTACGTGAGGAGGACAATAACCGACGGCAGGTTCCGAGATGGGTGAAAATGGCGTGGGGTTTGAGCAGTTACCATTTATTCGCTCTAAATTTTTCACAATACAGACCGATAACTTCTATAGGGAAAGGATTCCCCGTTTTTGATTGACTGCGCGGCCGTACGATTTCGGTCGCCGCACGTCAAATAAGACAAGGAGGTCTGTATATGAAAATTGAATCCTATGCTGTTCAGGCCGCATCTGATTGGAAGTTTCGCTCCGAGGACATTGAAATCCGATCAGTAAAGCAAAAGACGCTTGATGCCGCAAAGTCTTCCGTTGATCATACGGCAGACAGAGACGCTCCTCGGTCGATTACCCTCGACCTTTCGGAGGATGCAAAGAAGCTCATTCAGAGTATGAAAGCCGCGAGCGTTGAGGCGGAAGAGAAATCGCGGGCCCGAACAGGACGCGTCTCCGGCTGCGCAAGTTCTCCGGAAAATCACGCGCTTGAAATCAGAATGAATATTCTGGAAATGTACCTCTACAGATTGACCGGAAAGAAATTCTCATTCAAGTCTGTTTCACTTGATCCGGGGGAGCGTCCGCATACCGACCGGCCGCCGGATTTCGGGTACGGCAATACGGTAAAGACGCAGATCGTTACGACGGAAGAGGAGTTTTTTACATCCCACTACGAATCGGAATCACTGCGTTATGAAGCGAAAGGTATGGTCAAGACTGCGGACGGGCGAAGCATCTCCGTTGACATCGGTCTCAGTATGAGCCGTCAATTTTATACGTATATGACGGGCTCCGTTTCGACTACGGAGGTGATCAAAGTTGTTGACCCGCTGATTATAAACTTTTCGGGAACGGCGGCGTCACTTACGGAGAGGAAGTTCGAGTTTGACATAGACGCCGACGGCATGCTCGACAGCATCAGCTTCGCCGGAGAAGGCAGCGGGTTCCTCGCTTTTGACAAAAACGGCGACGGCGTCATAAACGACGGCTCCGAGCTCTTCGGCCCGCAGAGCGGTTCGGGTTTCGGGGAACTGCGCGCCTATGACTTGGACGGTAACGGTTGGATCGACGAAAACGACGAGATATTTTCAAAACTGCGCGTATGGAGTAAGGGCGCGGACGGCAGCGACATGCTGTTCACCCTGAAAGAAGCGGATGTCGGTGCGATATATCTCGGTGATATATCCACGCAGTATACGCTCGGAAGTTACGGACAAACGGACGGCATGCTTCGTTCCACAAGCATGTTCTTGAAGGAAAGCGGCGGCGCGGGTCTGATTTCGCATATTGATCTGGCCGTCTGAATCGCGGACGCGGTATTTCGATATTTTTCTCACGAAGAGCGCTGCGGGGCTTGGTTTTGCCGGATGTCAATGTTCGCGGCGCTCTGTGTTTTTTGAGAAAAGAGTTACAGGTTACTGCTCAAGGGTAGACTGTTTACAAAGATATTAAGGTCGACTAAGCATCAGTACAGTCATTCCGGGCTTGTCCCGGAATCCAACAATACACTATGGATTCCGGGACAGTTCTTCCCGGAATGACTGAGGAGATGAATTGACCTTGTGAAAAAAAACCTTGAGCAGTAACAGATAAAGATAAAGATAAAGATAAAGATAAAGATAAAGATAAAGAGAGAGGGTTTGCAGGAACTTATGGACAACAACGACGTTAAAACAAAAAAGAAGGGCGGCGGCGCGCTGCAGGTCATGTTGATTATAATCATCATACTTCTTGCGGGGCAATCATATTTTCTGTTCTCCCGTCTCACAACTGACTATGAGCGTCGCGGCGGCGGTTATGACGCGGATACACCCGCATCGGTCGCGGAACAGCCTTCGTCCGACGCGGAGATCGAGGCTATGGGATGGATATCTCCGGATGTGCTCAAGCGTTACGCGGAGGAATACAACGTAAACACAGAGTTTCTGAGCCGTATTTTTCGCGATAAGATTATATACAAACAGGGCGGCATGATATTGTATGAGGATATAAACCCGAATCTGCAGAAACATCCGTATGACTGGGACAGCCTGTGGTGGGACGAACGCCGCCCGTACTATGAGTCGGCGGATTCGGATGCGGAGACGGCCGGGGAACCTGTCAACGCGCTTTTCGGCATAGACGTATCGCGATATCAGGGAGACGTCAACTGGGCAATGGCTGCGGCCGACGGCGTCGAATTCGCCATCGTACGCATGGGCTATCGCGGTTATGATACGGGCAAGTTGGTCACAGACGAATTTTTTGATGCGAATATGCAAGGCGCTTTGAGCGCCGGGCTAAGAGTAGGCGTGTATTTTTTCTCACAGGCCGTAAACGAGACCGAGGCTGTGGAAGAGGCTGAGATGGTACTGTCCGGTATAGCTCCTTACAACGTGAGCCTTCCCGTAACCTTCGACATAGAAGAAATATCAGGGCAAAACGCCCGTACAGATGCCTTGACGCCCGATGAAGTCACGAATATCGCCATAGCCTTCTGCGAGCGAATAAGCCAAGGCGGCTATACGCCCATGATATACGCCAATCCGAAATGGTTTGTTTCGCGCATGAATCTCGAAAGGCTCGAACCCTACGCGAAGTGGCTGGCGCAGTATTACAAGACGCCGGCTTATCCGTACGCGTTCTCTGTCTGGCAATTCTCAAGTACAGGCTCCGTGGCGGGTATAAAAGGAAATGTGGACTTGGATTTGGCGTTTGAGCGGTTTTAGCGACGGCGCTGCGGTTCACCGCTTCTGTTTTGCAAACAGGCAGTGGCAGGAAAAAAGGCCATACTCGAATTTCGAGGATGGCCTTTTGAAGCCAAGAAATACTAATCTTCGGAACGGTTATCTTCATCGTACTTGATTGCCAACAGGGCTTTCTTCGCGTCCTAAATATCTTTTGATCTTGAAAGAATTTGGAGCACCATTTAAATAATGGACATAAACTGTTTGTCCGTCAGGATTTCCTCCTTGCGCGTTGTTGCAGCCATTTTTATAATCCTCCAAACATTTTCCGAAAGCTACCGCCCTTCGGACGGCGCGATAATCTCCTCGGGTGTCTGACGTCCTATTCTCCATATATCCTTCGCGTATTGATCTATTGTATTGTCGCTCGAAAAATGACCCGACATGGCGATGTTGCGAACAGACATGGAGCTCCAGCGCGCGCGTTGTTTGTACAGCGCGTCTATGCGGTTTTGCGCATTTGCGTATTCGTCGAAATCGCGCAGCACGAAGAACTCGTCATTGTAGTCAAGGAGCGAGTGCACTATTGTGGCAAAGTCGTCTATGGCCGCGTAAGGGAATATGTCGCCGTTTTTTATCTGATCGAGAAGCTTCTTGACATGCGGGTTGCTTTCATAAATCTCGTGCGAATTGTAGCCGCCGTTCGCGTAATACGACAGCACCTCTTCCACGCTCAATCCGAACAATATGAAGTTATCGTCGCCGACGAGTTCTCGTATTTCGATATTCGCGCCGTCATTTGTGCCTATTGTAACAGCGCCGTTCATCATGAACTTCATATTGCCGGTACCGGAGGCCTCTTTTGACGCTGTGGATATCTGTTCGGAGATATCGCTGGCGGGAAATATGAGCTCCGCGAGACTGACGTTGTAATTTTCGAGAAATACGACGCGCAACTTGTCCCGGACGCACTTCTCGTTTTCCACAAGGCGAGCCAACTCGTTGATATATTTGATTACGGCCTTGGCGTAGTAGTAACTCGGCGCGGCCTTGCCCGCGAATATAAATGTGCGCGGCGTCATGTCCGTGTTGGGGTTTTCGAGCAGCGTGTTATAGAGATACTGGATGTGCAAAGCGTTCAAAAGTTGGCGCTTGTACGCGTGTATGCGTTTGATTTGAACGTCGAATATCGAACTCGGATCCACGGTTACGCCTTGCGTATCCTTTATATGCTTCGCAAGCAGTATCTTGCCCGCGCGTTTGATGTCGAAAATCCTCTCTTGCATTGAGGTGTCGTCAGCAAAATCGCCCAAGTTCTCGAGTTCTACAGGGTTTGTGATCCAATTGTCGCCGATGACCTCCGAAATCGCGTCCTCAAGTCTCGGATTGGACTTGATAAGCCAACGACGGTGTGTGATGCCGTTGGTTTTGTTGTTGAATTTCTCGGGGTAATAATCGTGGAAGTCTTTCATTACCACGTTTTTCAGAAGCTCCGTATGAACCGCGGCGACCCCGTTGACACTGAAGCTGCCCACAACGGCCAAATTCGCCATTCGAACCACGCCGTCGCCTATGATGGACATACGGGCTACCTTCCCCATATCGTCCGGATATTTTTCATTCAAATCCAAAAGAAGACGCCGATTGATCTCTTCTACAATCATGTATATACGCGGCAGGAGTTCCCAAAACAGATCTATAGGCCAGGTTTCGAGCGCCTCGGGCATGATGGTGTGGTTCGTGTACGCGATGGTGCGTGTTGTTATATCCCACGCGTGATCCCAACCGAAACCGTCGTCGTCTATCAATATCCGCATAAGCTCCGGCACAGCCAATGCCGGGTGCGTATCGTTGATATGTATGGCTATGCGTTCCGGAAGCAGATCAAGATCGTGCTGCTTCAGCTTGAAACGCCGCACAATGGATTGAATGCCGGCGGAAACAAAGAAATATTGCTGTTTCAGGCGCAAGAGCCGGTTCGTATAGTTGGAATCGTCAGGATAAAGAACCTCCGAGATGGCTTCGACCGAATATTTGCCGGAAACGGCGTTTACATAATCACCGCGGCTGAACGACGCGAAATCGAACGAATTGTCGACGGATTCCGCGCTCCAAAGCCGCAGTGTATTGACGGTGTTGTTCTTATAGCCCATTATCGGCATATCGTAGGGTACGGCCAAAACAGGAAGGAAATCCTCGTGTATAAAGCGGGAGACGCCGTCTTCGTCAAACTCGGTGCGTATATGCCCGTTCAGCTTGACGAGCACGGCCTTGTCTTGCTTGCGTATCTCCCACGGATTGCGTCGGTTCAGCCAATTGTCGGGCAATTCGACCTGATAACCGTCTACGATTTGTTGGCGGAAGAGACCGTATTTGTATCGGATGCCGTTGCCGTGTCCGGGCAGACCCATAGACGCCAGCGAGTCGAGGAAACAGGCGGCAAGCCGTCCGAGACCGCCGTTACCGAGAGCGGGATCGGGCTCGCAGCGGATCAGGTCGTCAAGCTCGATGCCGAGCTCGGCCAAACCCTCGCGACAGACATCCTCAACGCCGAGATATATCAGATTGGATTCAAGGAATTTGCCGAGCAGAAATTCCAATGAAAAATAATATACCTGCCGAGCCCCCGTCTTGAGATAATAGTCATTTGTAATGACCCATTTCTCGTTGATTTTTTCACATATCATGGAAGCCAACACGACATACTTATCCGCAGCCGTCGCTTCGCTGAGCGTTTTGGAGAGCTCTGACATGAATTTGCGTTTATAGGCGGCAACAAATTGTTCTTTATTTTCAAACATCGGATTCAATCACCTCATTCCTGCGTGCAACACGTCTCGGCGTTCGTGTCTGTCGAACGCGTTCTATATCAGTATACCGGAAAAATCGTGAAATACAAGAACAGAAAACGTCGCGCCGAATATTCGCGGAGCAAGCCGCATGCGTTGAGACGCTGTTCATAGATCTATAAGTTTTAGGGCCGGAGTATCGGGCTGCTGTTCTGTATCGTCGTTTGCGCAACCCTTCAAAATCCGGGCAACATTAACAGGAGGCGACGTGCAAATCCTGTTCCTTCCGCCGGTTTTTGCTTTGTAGAGCGCTTCGTCGCTGCGGTTTATGACTTTCGAGGCATCAAAGTCGTTTACGGAAGATTCGGCGACGCCTATACTTGTCGTCTTGTACAGCGTTGTCCCGTCGTCGAGATCAATGGGGGCGGACTCAAGCATAACGCGAATCTTTTCCGCCAGTATAACCGCTCCGGACATACTCGTTTCCGGCAGAATCGCAATAAATTCCTCGCCGCCGAAACGCGCAAACATGTCTGTTTCACGAAAAAGGAGTTTCATGCTTGAACTTACGTTTTGCAGCACCTTGTCGCCGGCTTCGTGACCGTATGTGTCGTTGACGGATTTGAAGTGATCTATGTCAAACATTGCGATACTGTAGGATCGGCTGTGTCTCTTGAACAACGCGTGAGTCTGTTCAAGGAATCGCATGGCGGAACGTCTGTTAGGCAATTGAGTCAGGAAATCGGCGCCGGCGATCTGCAAAAGCGCCTTTGTGCTCTCCTCAAGTTTGGCGGCCATTTCATTGAAAGAATCCGAAAATTCTCCGAGAAATTCGACCCGCTGCGAAAAGTCGCCTTCGGCGACCTGTTTTGTTTGCCATGTGAGGTGACGCAGATTGGCTTGGAGGGCTTTAAGGTTGGACAGTATAAATCCTTTGCTGTAAGCGAACATATGGAGATCGCCTTTTGAAAGGGCGTAACTCAATTCCCGAAGATCTTCAAGAAATCCGCGCAACTTTTTGAAGTTCGGATTTTGCGTCAAATCGGGGTCGATCTCCATGTCGTCGGGAATCTTTACCGATGTCAATAAGGTGTAGATCAAATTGATCCACTCGTCGTCCGTTCGCTGCAAAGACATAGTTTCCAATCGTTATAGCGCTATTGTGCTACGGCTTCCAAATCCTCCAAATCCTCCTGTGTTACGAGGAACCGACAGGTTCTTGCGCCCGTGCACCAACAATCGACTTCTTCCGCCTTCCATTTGCTTTGCGTGAAACTTTCAAAGAGCGCCGAAACGAAACCCTCGTCGTATACGCACGTCTCATAATCGAGCTCAGGCAAGCCCGAGCAATCCAAATCCTCGTCTATAGTCAGCGTGACGCGGCCTTCGGAGATCAAAGCCTCTTCCAGTCTTAAGACGCCGATACGCTTGTCGCGGAGTATCTGCTGCGTTTTCCCCACAAACTCGTCCACGCTTGAAACGGGTTTGATATGGTGCTCGTAAAACTCCGCGCCGGCCAACTTCCCCGCCTCGTAAAATATCGAATCGGCGATTTCCGAACCGTAACGTCCTTCAAGCGCGTCGCGCATTGTAAATTGCATAAGCCGGTACATATCGAGATCTACCTGCGGCCCCAGATTCGGTCGTCCGTCTTCTATATCTCCTATCAAGTCCCAATTGAATTTATATTTTCTCATCGCAATCATATCCTCTTAAATATAACAATGATAAAACCTACAACCGTATAATATCACACCATCAAGGTTTAGTCAATCAGGAAAAATTGAACAGACAGGTTTCAAATTGCTTCATTGTTGCTGCTCAAAGGGTATATTGACGGGGTACGCAGATTGGGATTTGCCGTTACTGAGAATATTGCGGCGCACGGCGGAGCAAACGGTTGAGAAACAGCCCGGTAATCATGATCGCCGCGACCGTGCCGGCGCCAAACACCCCTGTTGTGAACAGAGAGCCGAATTGGAATATACAAAGAGCCACGGAATACGCGAAGCCGGTCTGATAGCCGATGGCGATGAACGTCCATTTCGCGCTGTTCATCTCGCGCCTGATCGCGCCTATGGCCGCGAAGCATGGGGCGCAGAGCAGGTTGAACACGAGGAAGGAGTAGGCTGCGAGCGGGGTGAAGCTTGCGGACAGACTGCCCCATATCTCGGAGCCGTCCTCGGCGACCTCGGCGAAGCCGTACAGGACGCCGAATGTGTTGACGATATTCTCTTTCGCGATGAGCCCTGTAAATGTGGCGACGGTCGCCTGCCAGTCGCCGAAGCCGAGCGGCGCGAATATCCACGCTACGCCGTTTCCTATGACCGCGAGCAAACCGTCTCCGAGGTCGTCCACGGGGCCGAATGCTCCGTCCGTCACGCCGAATGAAGACAGGAACCATATGACGACGGCCGACGCCAAGATAATGGTGCCGGCTCGCTTTATGAAGGATGAGCCGCGCTCCCATACGCTGCGCAGCACGTTTACGGCCGTCGGCATGTGATAGGCGGGAAGCTCCATGACGAATGGCGCGGGATTGCCCACGAACAGATGAGTCTTTTTCAGTATTACGCCGGAACTGACGATGGCCGCTATGCCGACGAAATAGGCGCTCGGCGCCATCCACCACGCTCCTCCGAACAGGGCGCCCGCTATAAGCGCTATTATGGGCAGCTTTGCGCCGCAGGGGATGAAAGTGGTTGTGATTATGGTCATCTTCCTGTCCCTGTCGTTTTCTATGGTGCGGCACGACATAATGCCGGGTACGCCGCAGCCTGTGCCTATCAGTATCGGAATGAAGGATTTTCCGGACAGTCCGAATTTCCTGAATATGCGATCCATTATGAACGCGACGCGAGCCATATAGCCGCATCCCTCCAAAAACGCGAGGAATACGAACAGTATCAGCATCTGCGGCACAAAGCCCAAAACTGCGCCGACGCCGGCTATAACGCCGTCAGACACGAGACTGTGAATAATATCAGTCGCGCCAACGCTCGTGAGCGCGCTTTCGGCCAAGGTCGGCACGCCGGGAACCCACAGGCCGAAGAAGCTCCAGCCTTCGCCGAATACCCCGTCGTTCGCCCAATCCGTGGCGAACGCGCCGACGGTCGTGACGGATACAACATAGACGATGAGCATCACAGCCGCGAATATGGGGATGGCCAACAGACGATTTGTGACGATGCGATCTATTTTGTCCGACAGCGTCGTATCCGCCGTGATATTTCTGCGGTAACAGCCGTCAAGGGCCGAAACGATGAACGAGTAGCGATCATTTGTAATAAGGCTTTCCGCGTCGTCGTCCAACGTCTCCTCCGCCGCGCTTATTATGCTTTCGAACTCCGCAGTCGGAAAGCGCGAAGATAACTTTTCGTCGCGTTCGAACAGCTTGACGGCAAAGAAACGTTTTTGCTCATCGGGAACGCCGTTTCCGAGCTTTGACGATATGGCGAACAACGCGGATTCGACGGTTTCGTCGAACTTTTGAACAAGGATAGGCGCGGTTTTGTTCTTCGCATGTTGAATCGCCGCGTCTGCGGCTTCGGCGACTCCCGTTCCTTTCAGCGCCGAAATGCTCATGAAAGGGCAGCCGAAGCGCTCGGAAAGAACAGACAGGTCGAGCTCGTCGCCGTTTTTGCTGACCAGATCTATCATGTTGACGGCCACGACCGTTGGGATGCCGAGCTCAAGGAGCTGCGTAGTGAGATAGAGGTTGCGTTCCGGATTGGTTCCGTCCACGATGTTCAAAATGGCGTCGGGCCGTCCGTCCGTCAGATAATCCCGCGCAATCACCTCTTCAAGTGTATAGGGCGACAGTGAGTAGACGCCCGGAAGATCCATAATTTTGATATCGTTGCGGCCGCGCAGGCGGCCTTCTTTTTTTTCAACTGTTACGCCGGGCCAATTGCCGACGAATTGATTTGATCCTGTAAGCGCGTTGAACAGCGTAGTTTTTCCGCTGTTAGGATTGCCCGCGAGAGCTATGGTAAGGGACATGATTCAGTATGTCCTTTCGAGACGATTATGGATTCTGCGTCTTCCTTGCGCAGCGACAACTCATAATTGCGAACATTCACCTCAACGGGATCGCCGAGCGGCGCTACTTTCCGCACGAATATATCCGTTCCCTTGGTAATGCCCATATCCATGATGCGGCGCTTGACGGGCCCCGATCCTTCTATTTTGACGACAGTGACCGTTTCTCCGCAGGGTATTTCTTTCAATGTAGGCATAATTCAAACCACGATGCGTTTGGCCATGCCGAGATCAAGCGCGACGCGCGTATCCCTTATGCAAAGCACCATGTTTCCGCGTATTTCGGAGATGACGCTGACGGGCGCGCCTATCGTAAAGCCAAGACTTTCGAGAAAGCGTCTCGTATCGTCTTTGCCCATAATCTTTTTTACGGTTCCGGATTCGCCGGACTTCAGCAAACTGAGAGGCATGGATACTCTCCTTATCTTTTGACGGGGCAGTTGTTTTTCTACTGTCTATAAGTTTACTCCTGCTAACACAAGTTGTCAATAGCTAACAATCATTTTTTGAAATTTTTTCGGTAACAGTAAAGTCCGAGGCGTTCCGGCCGATAAAGGGAAAAGGATACTTGCTTCCCATGGCGTGTCTTGCTCGAGAGTATAGGTAAAATCGGTGAAATAAAGCCGATTTCGGGAATTAAGATCAATTTCGCCGGCAACTTTACAAACCGGACAATACATAGTATAATAAACTGCACCGCAGCAAGACTACGGGGTATTGGAGAGGTGGGCAGTTTGATACGATAGGAAATATTAGGAATGGGTTCAATACCCTACGTTATGAATAAGGAAACGTAGCAAGTTACGGGTATTGAACCCGCTTGCGTAATAAAATAAGGTTTTGCGCTTGCCCATGTAACGTTTTTTATAAAATGTTACATGGGTTTTTTTGTTGCAATTTCAAAGGCTGCGGAGCCGTACCGGCCGCGCGCCGCCCGCAGGAACGCCCAAGGGCGTTCTTTTTTTGTTGGAAAATCAATCGTTTTCCGGGCATGTAACATTTTATAAAAAATGTTACATGCCATGGGGGCGAAAGGTTAGGCGAAAACAGTGGAGAAACGTTACAATTTTCGCATATATCCCACACGGGAGCAGGAGCTTCTCATACAAAAGAGCTTCGG
>JAISBV010000044.1 GCA_031266025.1 Eubacteriales Family XIII. Incertae Sedis bacterium | reverse complement strand
GAGCATTTTCATCGCCATCTCGTCGCTGATCGCCTTAATGTCTTCCGCCATTCGGTGCAGAGAGGAAAGTCCGTTTTCCCGGTGATATTCGAGAATCTTTTTTGTCGCTTCGGTCACTGTTTGTAGTATAATGTTTTCCATGAAGGTCTCCTCCGTTCAAAGATTGTTTTTCTTGAAGATTACATCTTATCACGGAAAGGGGCCTTCTTCCTTATTTTTTTGTGGACAACGCCCTTTTACTTAATCCAGAACTATTTTACACCGCCGAATTCACCATTATTTTGAACGTAATTTAAATTCAAAGCGATATAAAGTCAGGGGCGTTTCGGCCGATAAAGGGAAAAGGATACTTGTTTCCCATGGCGTGTCTTGCCCGATAGTATAGGTAAAATCGGTGAAATAAAGCCGATTTCGGGAATCAAGATCAATTTCGCCGGCAACTTTACAAACCGGACAATACATAGTATAATAAAATAATGATTTGCGTTTGCCCATGTAACATTTTTTATAAAATGTTACATGGTTTTTTTGTTGCAATTTCAAAGGCCGCGGAGCCGAACCGACCGCGCGCCGCCCGCAGGAACGCCCAAGGGCGTTCTTTTTTTGTTGGAAAATCAATCGTTTTCCGGGCATGTAACATTTTATAAAAAATGTTACATGCCATGGGAACGAAAGGTTGGGCGCGGACAGTGGAGAAACGTTACAATTTTCGCATATATCCCACACGGGAGCAGGAGCTTCTCATACAAAAGAGCTTCGGCTGCTGCCGCTTCGTATACAATCACTACCTCGCCATGAGGATAGACGCCTACAAGAACGAACACCGTCTCCTCGGTCTGAACGAGTGCTGCCGCGATCTCGCGCGGCTGAAGAAAGCCGCGGGCACGGAGTGGCTCGCGGAAGCGGACTCGAACGCGCTTCTTGTGGCCCTGAAAGAACTTGACCGCGCGTACAGAGCCTTCTTTCGCAGGGCGAAAAACGGCGGCCCTCCCGGTTTTCCGAAGTACAGGAGCAAAAAGGGCAGAAGCTCATATACGAGCAGAAAGAACATAAAGCGCGAAAACATAGCGATAGAAGACAGGGCAATCAAATTGCCGAAATTGGGCAGGGTGCGCTGCAGGGTATCGAGACGCCCCGAAGGGCGCATACTCTCCGCAAGCGTATTCCAAAGCCCGAGCGGCAAATACTTCGTATCCGTATGCTGCACGGACGTGAACCCCCGTCCCTTGCCCAAGACGGGCAAGACCGCAGAGATTAAGCTCGGCATAACGCCCCTTGTAACGACCTCGGACGGCTTCACAAGCGAAAACCCGAGATACTTTGAAAAATCGGAGAAGAAGATAGCGCGTCTTTCGCGAAGGCTGTCCCGAAAACCAAAGGGCAGCAACAACCGGGAGAAAGCAAGGATAAAACTGGCCCGCGCGTACGAAAAGGTATCGAACCGAAGAAGCGACTGCCTGAACAAACTCTCTACGCGGCTCGTGCGCGAATACGACGCGATATACATTCGGGACACAAAGCCATCGGAGCACATGACGGACAAACGCTTCGCGAAGGAACTTGCAGACGCGGGTCTCGGTTATCTTCTCGGCAAGCTGCGTTACAAATGCGACCGGTACGGGAAGGAGCTTGTCCTTACGGACGTCTCCTCGGAGCGCGCGCCGGATTTGGCCTCTTAAATAAAATGTACGGCCGGACGGGCCGGAACAGGGAAGCGCGTACAAACTACGCTTTCCGAAACGCCCGCGGAGAGCGTGCAAGGCGGCAAGAGCCGCGGCGCTCGAAGAAGCGGGAACCCAAGCGGCAGAGCCGCGAGGGACGTCAAATATTATATTATGTTTCACACTTTGCGCGAAAACGCACTTTGTACCCATTTCGTATTAAAAACAAGCTTAATGGTGATTTCCTTCCCAAACTGTTTCGCCAAAAACGAGAACGGAGACAGATATGAAGAAATATATGCGAGTGTTCGTTCCCATAGCCCTCTTGCTTTTCGGATGCCTGTTTGCCGCAAACGCGAGCGCTGCGGAAAACGCAGACGAGAGTACGTCGGGCGGCGCTGTTTCAATGCCCGATACACCGCCGCAGATTGCGCCGGAAGAGTCGCCGACGTCGGCGGTATTGGGCGCGCAGAACGGCATTATTGACGTGGCCTTGCCGGATGAGGTACCTTTCGATATCCTGATTTTCAGCGATACCGGAACAGGCGTGGTTCTTTCGAGCGAATTTAGGGTTGCAAACAATAGTGACTTCCCCGTGAACGTCACGATACGCGACGCTTACGTGAATATCGCGAACGAAGACTCGTTTTCTGTGCGTTCGGACGAAAACTTGCCCGAGGAAGGCAATAATATATATATTGATATGATCTGCGACGCGGGCGGGGAATCCGCGCATACAGTTATCGGCGCAGAACCGGGCGGCGAGAATTTTGTCTTTGCTCTTGACGGCGGCGCTTCGGGAACCTTTCGTTTTGAGGGCGCCGTGAATGAGTACGGCGATATAAAATGGGAAGAAACCTCAATAATGATTTTTCTCAGTTTTGAAATAGATATTCCGGCGTCGGATATTATTTCCGCACTTGTACCCGTAGTCTATCCCATTGATGAAGACGTGTCTGCCGCAGAAGAAAATACAGAAGAAATCGTCGAAGACGCGCCGGACGGCCAAGAAGACTCCACCTATATATCAGACAGTGTGTCTGCGGACAATACGTCACCCGAATCGGAGGAGACGGATGTCAATTCGCCTACAGATGACGATCCGCCCGTTTTGGAATCCGCTGAGAAGAATGAGCAATCGAATACGGTGAATGCCGAAGACATAACACCCGGATCGGAAAGCGCGGCGGAAGAAACGACTTCGGAGCAATCACAGGACGCGCGCAAGGATGACGGCGCCGAGAAACTGTAACAGGGAGAGCATAAATCATGGAAGCGGAGACAAAAGGCAGTATAAATAAATTTGTTGTGATCGCCGTAGTTTTGGCGCTCGTCGTCATAACGGTATTGATCATCGTGATCGTGCGTCTCCTGAACGCGCCCGAGCCCGCACCCACAGAAACGCGGATCGGCGGCGTGGGCACGGTGGCCACAATCGAAAATATAGAATCTATCCGCAGTAAACTCAACGAACCCGTGGCGGACGGCTATTACGAAACCCGCATGAATGTGGAATGGACGTTCGAAACTTGGGATACCCCGTCCGAAAACGCCTATGTGGCGAACTCGGAAAACAATACACGTACAGTATATTTCACGCTTTCGCTTGAGGAAACGAATGAAATAATATATACATCGCCTGATATTCCTGTGGGCAGCCAATTGACAAACTTCGCGCTTGACAGAAATCCGGGCGCGGGCGAACACTCCGCCATAGCAACATATCGCTTGTTGGACGACGACGGCAATGAATTGAGCAACGTTTCCGTATCGGTCACACTCCATATCCTTTCATGATGTGGATTGACAAATATTTCACCTCCAATTATTTTTCGCGGCGAAACGGCAAAACAAAGGCCCGCGCCGTGCGAAAACAAAAAGAAAGGAGTCCTACAATGATGAAAAGAAAAGTTATCGCAACAGCCGTGGCCGCACTTTTGGTTCTCGGCACGATCCCCTCGGTCTTTGCCGAGACCGGAACTTCATCCGGCAATACGACCGTCACGGGCGCCGGCGACGTCAATTATCTCGACTTGGATATATATGCCGTCAGCCTTCCCACGAGTGCAAACCTCAATTTCACGCTTGATCCGCAGGGCCTTACCGAGATTGAAGACACAAAGTCTGTGTCGCTTTCAGATTTGAAAGGCGGTCGTATCATTCCCTCCGCGCCGGCGTTGGTAACTAACAACAGTTCCAAAAATGTAAAGGTGAGCATCAAACTTACGGGAATTACCAATGCTGGTACAGCCCCCAATATTTCTACGGCGCAGTTCATTTCCTGGTCGGGTTCGGACAAGGCCACCATCGACTCGGTGAACATCGGTACGGCCAATAATGTGCTGCTGTACGCAGCTCCATCCGGCGTCGACATTACTGCCAGCAATGTTTTCATTCCCGCTGACAAAGGTTATGTGGTCACGGCTGTTGATGCAAACCAGACATTGACCTTTGTCCTTGATTCCGCTGAATATACCGTCGCCAACAATTCCGGCGTCTATACGGCGACGCCGGACGCAGGTACGGGACACGGCACAGGTATTCTGATCGGCGGTTATGTGAACAAGAACGCCGACTGGTCTCATTTCTCAGCGGCATCCAATCCAAGCACAGTTTCCGTGCAGGCTGTATTCACTTTTGCCAAGGACGATACCTCTTCGCCGTCCTTTGATTCCGTCATCCCGGCCTTGGTTGAGCCGGACGCTTCATTTAAGCCGCTGTCACTGATAGTGCCCGTCGGCTTTATAGGAACGGTCGATCCCTTGGACGGCGGCACGCTTACGGTCGCCAAAGGCACAAATGTAAGCAAGTCGACAGATTTCAACTTTGCCGGCCAAACTGTGACATCTGTGAAATACGAAGGAGTCGCTATGACTCCGGCACAAGTTGGCAACTTATTCATATTTGATTACACAGGCAGTAAGGTAGGTATAAAAGGAGGTTGGAACGCAGCGACTACCGCCACGATTACGTTTACACTTTCGGGAGGCGCAACAGTCTATACATTTATTGCCGATATTACTTAGACATAAATCATCGGAGCGGTATGTACAATTACGTACCGCTCCAATAAAATCTTAATATCTGAATTAAGGCTGATAAATAATGCGAAAGATTCAACAAGCAAAAATATTTGAACTGTTGCAAACACTTAAAGAAGCCCACGGTGAAATGCGCAAGCAGTCAGCGTCTACAGATATTACGGGCTTGCTTGCCGATTGCCGGAATTTTGCCGTGCATATAGGGCGGTACATTGAGGAGATTGAAGGCGAGGGTACGCAAACAGTTTCGCTGCTTGAAGAATACTGCGAAATCACGTATCGGGCGAGTACGGATAATAGCGGAGCAAATTCCGTCAAAAAACTCAGGGCTCAGCTTATTAAGATCGAAAACGCGGTGCGTGATGAACTGAGACCAAATAGTCTTGAGATTGTTTTTCTTCCGTATAAATACGCCATGGCCGACAGCTTACAGAGCATTTGGGAAGCGGCCGTAGCGGATCCGCAATGCGACGTGTATGTTTGCCCTATTCCCTATTTTGACCTTTTGCCGGATGGCGTGTTCGGCGCGATGCACTGTGACGGGGATTTGTATCCCAAAACATTGCCTTTGGTAGATTGGCGGGAATACGACATAGAGACAAGGCGCCCCGATATAATATATTTCCACGCCCCTTATGATGAAAACAACCGCGTTACGAGCGTACATCCGGATTATTACAGCAAAAGACTGAAGAATTATACGGATTTGCTTGTGTATTCTCCGTATTTTGTTAGTTACAGCGACTATATCAACGAACATTTCGTCTTAACGCCGGGCATAATGAACGCTTCAAAAGTCGTTGTACAGTCGGAAGAAATACGGCTGAGCTGTATACAGGCATTCAACAAATTTGAACGAGAACATAACTGCAAGGGTAAATTCGGCGATCCGGCGAAAAAATTCGCGGCGCTCGGCTCTCCGAAATTTGACGGCGCAATAAATACAAAACGCGAAGGCATAAGTATTCCGAGAAGTTGGCAATCGCTGATTTCGGGGAAAAAGGTAATCCTGTTCAACTCAAGCGTTGGGTCGATACTGTCTTGGAATAAATCTTATCTCAAGAAATTGCGGGATGTTCTCGGCGTATTCAAAAAACGAGACGACGCAGTCTTGCTATGGCGCCCGCACCCTCTCAACGAGACTACTTACAAGTCCATGATGCCGCAGCTGCTGCGCGAATATAAGCAAATCGTTGCGGATTACAGACGTGAAGGCTATGGTATTTTCGACGACGGCCCCGACGTGCATCGGGCCATAGCTGTAAGCGACGCTTATTACGGCGATATCAGTTCATTGGTCGCCTTATACGGGGTCACGGGAAAACCGATGATGATACAGAATCGGTTCATTCATTCAAATTTCGTTCAAAATACAATTATGTTTTCCGAGTTTTATGACGACGGCGAGTCCTTTTGGTTTACGGCGGCGGACTTCAACGCGTTGTTCAGGACAGATAAACAGACTCGGAAAACGGAATTTGTCGGTAATATTTCCGCTGAAATCGGCGACGGTGATAATTTGTTCTGCTTGCCTGTGATATGCGAAGGCAAGCTGTATTTGGCGCCGACTCAAGCGCGAGAATTGACCGAATACGACATTGAAAACAGGACAATCAGAAAAATACCTTTTGATGGATTATCCGGCGGATCCGCGTGGAAGTTTACCGATTGTATTTCATATAAATCGGATATTTTTCTTATGGGTTGCGGTTATCCCGCCATTGCAAAATATGAAATAAACACGGGAGAATTTAATTATTATGACGACTGGCTCAAGCCGGCGGAGCAAATGCGAACCGGTTCTCAAAAGGCATATTTCGCCTATACACAAGCCGTAAACAATGAAATTGTTGCCGGAACGCTGTACTCCGATGCTGCTGTTATTTTTAACATGGATCAATGTGCGTCGAATGTGATTGCTTTGGGATCCCGACCGAGCGGTTATTCAGATGTTTGTTTTGACGGCGGCAAGTATTGGTTCGCGCCGTTTATGAGCGGCGACGGTATTCTTAGCTTGAATAAAGAGACACAGGAACGAATTGTATATTCGGATTTTCCCGAAGGGTTTTCATTTGGGACAATGTCGAGGATATGCCGCACAGGAAAAGATATTTGGCTCTTCCCTTTCGACGCCGGCATTCCCTTAAAGATCGATTCGCGCAGCGGACAATCGTCTGTCGCCGAGCCGTTCATATCCCAAATTGCCGGTCTTTTGGACAACGCGGGCTACTTATTCGCTAAGGCAATCGAAGATACGGTCTATACATACGCAAAGCAAAGTAACACGCTTATATCATACAACACAAATACCGGCGAGCGGCTTGAAGAACAGTTCACTCTTTCTGCCAAGGACAGGGAAACGTGTATAGATTATTGCTTGTCGAGCCATTGCGACAGGCGACTCCTCAATCTTATTTCCGACTGCGCGTTCAAGGAAAACACAGTGTTTCAATTGACGGACTTTCTCGATAGGCTTATTTACGGTTCATCCGCGATATGGAACGATATACGGGATGCGCAGCTTGCCGTGTGCCGGGATAATATAGCGCATTCGGACGCCGCCGCAGGCGCGGCCATTCACTCCGAAATGAAGAAATCCGCATTGGGCTGAAAGGGCCGGTCTTATGGATTACACAAAGGCAATCGGTGACTATTTGACGCTTGAAATATCCGTTCTGTCCGATTTGGATATCGAAGCGATCAACAAGGTTATGAACAGTCTCGAGTCCGCGCGCCGGCGCGACGCGACAATCTACATAATGGGCAACGGCGGCAGCGCAAGCACGGCTTCTCATTTTGTCAATGACTTTAATAAGGGTCTTTCCGAATATTTGGAGCAACCGTTTCGATTTGTGTGCCTGAACGACAATATCGCCACAGTTATGGCTATAGCCAACGACATCGGCTATGAGACCGTATTTGAGTTTCAGCTTCGGGGAAGGGTTGCGGATAACGATCTTGTAATCGGAATTTCAGGCAGCGGTAATTCGCCGAATGTCCTTAAGGCAATTGAGCTCGCGAAATCCGTCGGCGCGACGACGATAGGCCTGACGGGCCACGACGGCGGTAAATTGGCAAGTATGGTTGATATTTCGCTGCACGCGCCCGTAATGAGTATGCAGGTAACAGAAGATATCCATATGATTTTCGATCATTTGATGATGGCGGTCTTCTATAAAGAGCTTTGCGGCAAAGAGCATATGAAAAGGAATGAACCGTGATTATAGTCAGAACCCCGACCCGCGTCAGCTTTTGCGGCGGCGGCAGCGATTTGCCCGCGTTCTACAAGAAACACGGCGGCGCTGTGCTGTCGGCGGGCTTGAACAGATATGTCTACCTGTCCGTTCACCCGTACTTTTATCGGAACAGACTGATCTGCAAATATTCAAAGAACGAACCCGTGAACAATCCGTCCGAGCTTGAACATCCCATTTTTCGCGTGCTGCTTGAACGCTTTGGGATAAACGGCGTGGAGATCACGAGCACTGCCGATGTTCCCGCAGGCACGGGTCTCGGTTCGTCAAGCTCGTTCACCGTGGGACTTTTGCATACGCTCTACGCCTATATGGGCAAATATGTTTCGGCTGATTTGCTTGCGACCGAAGCCTGCCGCACGGAAATAGATATACTCGGAGAGCCGATCGGCAAACAAGACCAGTACGCGGCGGCCTATGGCGGCTTGAACGTCTATCGGTTTAACAAAGACGGCAGCGTCGCGGTCGAGCCTGTTATAATGTCGCCTCCTGCCATAGATCGCATGGAGCACAACCTGCTCATGTTCTATACGGGCGATCTGCGTTCCGCGTCCCGGATACTTTCGGAGCAGGGCAAGAATATAAGCTCCGACAGCGACAAGGAAAGAGCTCAGCTTGAAATCCTCAAGCTGACGGACGAACTGCACAGGGAGCTTATAAATGACAATATAGACGCGCTCGGCCCGATACTGCACGCGGGATGGGAACAGAAACGCAAACTGGCGAGCGGAATCACGAACCCGATCATCGACAAAGCATATGAGTCGGCGCTTGCCGCGGGCGCGACGGGCGGCAAACTGCTCGGCGCGGGCGGAGGCGGGTTTTTGCTGTTCTATGTGCCCGAGCATAGGCACGACGCTGTAAAAAACGTTTTGCTCGATTTGTCATATATGGATTTCGGTTTCAGCCGCAGCGGTTCAACTGTAATATACGTAGGTGATAAGCCTAAGGGAAGTTAGCACAAGAAACGGAGAGAGTAAGGTGTTCATCAATTATATCGGACACGTGGCTTTGTCGGAAGAAAACGCGTATCAATACTTAATAATTTCCGAAAACCGGAATGACTTCAACGCATTAAGCTCAGAAAAGACGGGCCTGTTTGCCGTCGGCAAATTGTCGGATGCTTTGTCCGCGTTGGGGTCGATCAGGGTAAAGCCACAGATATTATGTAACAGCGATTCAAGTATGAAGGGAAGAAATATTTTTGGCTACAGCGTTGTAAATACATGGGAAATCATTAATCAAAGGGATCTTCGCTTTATTATTCCCGTAACAAGTGAGCCAAACAGAAATGCCATTGTGCGACAATTATTGCTTAATGATGTTATAAAATACAGTTTTCTCTATGAGATTCGATGGCCTGATTTTGAGAGAATGCCTTTAGGAACTGTGTTAAGAGATAATTTATTGCAATCAATGAATAAACTTGTAAACAATTATATCGAAGACGATTATAAAATCAGCGAATTATTTTGGCATTATACCAAAGGCGTTTGTTGGTGGAATAAAATTTATGAGTGGGTGTTTGCCGATATTACAGGAAACACAAACGTTTCAATACTTGATATCGGCCCGGGTATAGGCTTATTTTCAGCCGCAATAAAAGGAATAGCAAATGTAAGCCTTGATATAGTCGACGTGAGTCCGCATGAAAATGATTGCTTGGCAAATATGGCTGATACGGTATTTGTCGCCGACGTTGAACGAGATGATTTAACAAACATCGGAAAGTACGACTTGATTGTCATGACGGAAGTCATTGAGCACTTTAGCTACAATCCGGTTCCGACACTGATCAAGATTGGCAAGCACCTATGCGAGGGAGGAGTATTTTACCTCAGTTGCCCTCATTGGAGTAAATTGGCTTCGTATGTTTCTTGGGAGGATATGCCTTCCCCCGGAACATCGCTGCCATTTGTTCATCGCGGGCATACATATGAATTCAGCCACGCAGAGTTGTTGGAAATATGCACGCGAGCCGGATTTGATGTTATACGCGAAGGATTTTCCGCTTCCGGAAATTCAAATCTTGCCTTGAGAGTTAAATGAGTGTGACAGTGAGAATCGAAGTGACCGAAAAAAAAACGAAAACCTTGGTGGCCGGAGGCGCGGGTTTTATAGGCAGCCACTTGATTGATGCTCTGCTCAAGCGCGGCGAACACGTGGTGTGCGTCGATAAGCTTGGCCTTGGCGGCGGGAATATGATTGGGCATTGTCTTGACAATCCGAATTTCGAGTTTTGCGAATTTGACATATGCGACGAGGGCAAGGTGAACGCTTTGTTTGAGCGGCATGATTTCGGGCGGGTATATCACCTTGCGGCAAACTCCGATATTCAAAAAAGCGGCGCCGATCCGGCAATCGACTACCGAGATACGTTTCTGACCACGGTGTCGCTGCTGAACGCAATGCGGAAGCACAACGTTAAGGAATTGTTGTTTTCGTCCACTTCCGCAGTGTACGGCGACAAACGGGAACTGTTGAGAGAGGATGCGGGCGACCTGCGTCCTATTTCCTACTACGGCGCGGCAAAATTGGCTTCTGAGGCGTTTATCTCGGCGTACGCGGCTATGAACGGTCTGGCCGCGAATATTATCCGTTTTCCGAACGTGGTGGGAGAAAGACTGACGCACGGCGCGATATTTGACTTTATCGCGAAGCTTAAAAAAAACTCGAAGGAGCTTGAAATACTCGGCGACGGCCGGCAGGACAAGCCGTATATATACGTTGAGGACTTGGTCGAGGCGATGCTGTTGATGAAGTATAACGAAGGGTTTGATATTTTCAACGTCGGAGTCGACAGCTCGACGACTGTCAGGCGCATAGCGGATATCGTATGCGAGGAAATTGGCCTGAAAGACGTGGAATATAAGTTTACGGGCGGCGCCGTTGGCTGGCTCGGAGATGTGCCAAGGTTTCAATACGATCTGTCTAAAATACACGCGTTTGGTTGGATCGCAAAGCATACGTCAGATGAGGCTGTGCGGCTTGCGGCGAGAGGGTCGATGTAAGGCGGCGAAGGAGCATGGTTTGAAATACGCAATTTACGGACTCGGTCGGTATTTCATGGGGCATCAATTGGGTTTTGTCGGCATTCTGAAAAATGCTTTATATATAAGCGATTCGAATCCGGACAGACGAATGTTGGCCAAAAGACTGTTTCACTCAGCGACTGTGGTAGAACCTGATATCATTATACAAAATGAATCGATCTTGGATAAAGTATATATTGCCGCGCCGTTGCACTTTGATGAAATAGCGAGCATGCTTACCGATGCGGGAATGGCTCCGGGGAAAATAGAGTTGTTGGAACCGGATAAAAACATGTTTTTAACGGGGGATGTTTTGGCCGAAGCTCGAATGTTAATCGGCAGAGAATCCTCGCTTAAGTTTATGCCGGATAATGCTGTATGTGTTGAAGTGGGCGTGGCTTACGGCGACTTCACAGAGATGATATTGCGTGAGATGAAGCCCAAAATGTTTTTTGCAGTCGACTGTTTTTCCCGGGATGATCCCTATGTCGAACTTATGGGAAGATGTGATTTTAAGCGCGACAACATGCCTCATCAAAAATGGTATGAACGCAGATTCAGCCGGGAAATTGCGAGCGGGCTTTTGGAAACGCGACAAGGCTTTTCATGGGACGTCCTTTCCGAGTTTCCGGACGACTATTTTGATTATGCTTATGTAGATGCGGGGCATGATTATGAAAGCGTCAAAAATGACATAGCTGTGTTGGAGAAAAAGTTGAAAGACGGCGGATTCGTGCAGTTTAATGATTATGCCATGTTTAACTGGGCCTGGGGAATATTTTTTGGAGTAGTTCCGGCCGTAAATGAATTTTTGAATTTAAATAAAGGGAATCATAAAGTTAGATATTTTTGTATGGATGATACGCATCAGAATAACGATATCGTAATACAAATTCACAAAAATGGAACCGGTATCTTATGAGGGCGGTGATACTTGCGGGCGGCAAGGGAACGCGAATCAAGAGCCTTTATCCCGGTTTGCCAAAGCCGATGATTCCAATACTCGGTAAACCCCTGTTACAATATCAGATTGAGTCACTTACACGACAGGGAATAACGGACATATGCTTAATCCTTGGTTACAGGGCGGATGTGATCCAAACGCATTTCGGCGACGGAGAAGCGTTCGGCGCGAAAATAGAATACATCGCAGAGGATGAACCTCTCGGCACGGGCGGCGCGCTTTCGCTATTGCCGCGCGAGGACACGCTGATACTTTTCGGGGATGTATACTTTGAAGTTGATTTTAATCGTTTTATCTGCTTTCACAGAGAAAAACGAGCCGAAATAAGCCTGTTTACGCACCCCAACAGTCACCCGTATGACAGCGATATCGTTGCAGCGGACGAGGAAAATCGCATGACGGCGTGGAAATCCAAAAAAGATAAAAATCGCGGAGAGTTGCGCAACTTGGTCAATGCGGGACTTTATGTTTTCAGCGGAGACGCTTTGCCCACGGGAAGGGCGATTAGACGGGATTTGGATCATGATCTGATTTTGCCCGCTCTGCCGACAGGAACTGTCTGCGCTTACCGTTCGACAGAGTACGTAAAGGATATGGGAACGCCGGAGCGCCTTGCCGCTGCGGAAAAGGATATAAGGAGCGGCGCCGCAGCGGCTCGAAGCTTAGAAAACAATCAGCGTGCGGTGTTTCTTGACCGGGACGGAACGATCAACGAACTGCGCGGGCTCATAGACTCGCCGGAGCAAATTGAGTTAATACCGGGCGCCGCCGAAGCGATCACGATGCTCAATGCTTCGCCGTTTCTCGCGATCTGCGTAACGAATCAACCCGTTGTGGCGAGAGGGATGACGACGCTTTCCGAGCTTGACGCGATTCACGCGCGGCTTGACACACTGCTCGGCTGCGAAGGAGCGTACTTGGACGACTTGCTGTATTGCCCGCACCACCCTGACAAAGGTTACCCGGAGGAAGCGCCTGAGTATAAAATCGAGTGCGACTGCCGCAAACCGAAGCCGGGCCTATTAATTGAAGCCGCAAAACGGTACAACATAGATTTAAGCCGTTCTTATATGATAGGCGACAGCACAGCGGACATCGCGGCGGGTAAAACGGCGGGGTGCGCGACTATAGGTGTGAGAACCGGAGAAAAAACAGCCGACAGAAAGTATCCGGCAGAAAGCGACCGCGTCTGCGATGATTTAATATCGGCGGTGAAAACTATAATCACGAAAAATCAAAATAAACTGCCCTGCAGCAAGACTACGGGGTATTAGAGAGATGGGCAGTTTGATGCGATAGGAAATATTTGAAGTGGGTTCAATATACCCTACGTTATGAATAAGGAACCGTAGCAAGCTACGGGGTACGCGTGCCCGGAGCTTGCGAACGGGTATTGAACCCGTTTGCGTAATAACAGCAGAGCGTAAGAGACGAAACGATGAATTATAACTATTTATTCCCATTTGAAAAAATCAAAAAAGGAAGCCGGATCGTGCTGTACGGCGGCGGATTGGTGGGGCGAGAATACATCCGACAAATCAGAGAAAAAGATTATTGTGAAATTCTTTATATTGTTGACAGGAATTGTGAATCAATATGCGGATCATTGGATATCGACGTGTTTCCGCCCGAAAAACTGCTTGATAAGGACTTTGATTGTGTTGTGATCGCGTCATATTGGTATGCAGATTCCATTTGGCTCGATTTGAAAGCCATGAAAATCCCTATGACGAAAGTGGTTTCGGCTTTTCGCCTTGGGTTAAAGCCGTTCGCGTCAAGCGGTGAAGATGTCGCGGTTGCTATGATTTTTAAGTTGTTGGGGAAGGAAAAATTCAGTTATATAGATGTTGGCGCAAACGATCCTTACAAAGGCAGCAATACGGCATATCTTTATCTGAACGGATGCAGGGGAATAGATGTTGAAGCAAACCCTGATATAATCGACGCTCTGCGCAAAGAGCGCGCAGATAATATTGTCGTTAACGTAGGCGTCGGGGTTCAAAACGGCATTTTGCCATACTACATGTTTGAAAACAATGCTTTTAACACATTCTCGGAAACTGTTGCAAATGCATATCAAAACGGAGGTAAACGATTTGCCGGCATAAGGAAAATACCCGTACTGACATTGTTCGACATAATCGAACAATATGCAAACGGCACATGGCCGGAGTTCTTACAAATAGATATCGAAGGTTTTGACTATGAGGTTCTGGCCGGTTGTGATTTTTCCGAGAGCGGCGCTCCGACAGTAATTTGCACGGAAGCGAGTGACCGGGATATTGAGCAAATGAATACTATGCTTGATCGGAAGGGCTATATTCCTTTCCACAAGACAATAAATAATATGATATATCTTCGCAAGGAAGTCGGCCGGATAATTTCGCGTAACGCCGGGGCGATTTCAGGCTTTCAATCGGAACAGGTATGAAACTCAGTGTTATAATGCCGACGTTAAACGCCGCAAAGTACATAAAAACGTCGCTTGACGGTTTATCGGCGCAGTCATTTAAGGATTTTGAACTGTTGGTCGTTGACTCCGGTTCGACTGACGGAACAGTAGATATCTTGCGTTCATATGAAAATTTGACGGCAAGGGTGATAGACGCCCCCGTCTGCTCCCCGGCGTTGGCGCGAAATAAGGGTATTGAGAACGCGATAGGCGATTATATCGCGTTTTGCGATTCCGACGACAGAATGAAGCCCGACATGCTTGCTGCAATGGTCGGCTTGGCTGTGCAAGCCGGCGCCGATATCGCCGTTTGCGATTTTGACATGATCTATCCGGAGCGGATAATTGAGAATTTTGCCCGCCTGTCAACCGGTGAATTCCGACCGTTGGGGGATGGCGTAACGGATTACTATTATCGGTTCGGCGCCGCTCCCAAGCCCAATAACTATGTATGGGCAAGATTGTACAGACGTGGGTTTTTGACTCGTAACGCCGCAAGGTTTCCGGATACGCGCTACAGTGAGGATAATTTGTTTAATTTGTCACTGTTATTTAAAACACCCAATATAATCCACATAGGAAGATCGCTGTACGATTATGTTCAATACGACGACTCCGCTATGCGCAAGCATATTCGCCGGACAAATCACGGTTTGCTTTTTTTGGAGACATTTCGCAACGCCGCAGACATATTGAGCGGGCACAGTGAAAATATAACAGAACCTATTCTGGCGATATACGCTTATACGCGGGTCAAAAGCATTTTATTCTACGCTTGGCAGGCGGGATTACCCGAAGCGGAAATTATGGTCGCCATATCTATGTTTACAGTTGACGGTTCCGTTCAAAAATATTTGGCTATATGCCTTGACCGCGATTATATCGGCAGATACTGCAGTTTGCACGGTTTTTCCGCCGAATATGAGAATACGGTGCGCGGTATGCTCCGCGCCTGCGTTGACAATACGGCGCTGCCGGATATGAGCGAGGTGTTTGCGTGACGAATAATGATTCTCCGGCGCTCAGCGTAATAGTGCTTGTGTACAATGTGGAGCAGTATATAGAGAGGTGTCTCAATTCTGTGATTGCGCAGGATTTTGAGGATTTTGAGCTTCTTCTCACAGTAGAGTTGCGGTCAACCGACAGGAGCGTCGAAATCTGCAAAAACTTTGCCGACGCGGACAGGCGCGTCAGGATTCTCGGTGAGGACGGTACGGGATTCCCCGCCGCCCGCAATCGCGGACTTGACGAAGCAAGAGGCGAATTCATTACATTCGTTGACGCCGACGATTATATACTGCCCGGGATGTTCCGCGCGATGTGCGGGCAAGCGTCGAAGCAAAATCTCGACATACTGTGTTGCGGCGGCAAAAAGGACTTGGGCGACCTGCGCGTCGAGGATATGGACGATTATGTGAAGTTTTCAAATGAGCTGTTCGCGGTCAATACGCAGAACGAACGTGACTATATGTATAAGCTTGCGGTCAACGGCCGTACAATAACCGCTTGGGGGAAGTTTTACAGGCGCGAATTTTTGGAAAGGAACAGGTTGCGATTTCACCCCGAAGCCTATTCCGATGATTTTGTTTTCAATTTTGCCTGCTATACGGCGGCCGAGCGCGTCGGAACAACCGGCGAATCGTATTACGTCTATTATGACCGCCGCGATTCCCGCGTCTATACGTCCGATATTTCGGATATTGAGCGGAGCGCGGAAATAATCTGGAGTCTGTATCTTGATTATAGCGGCGGTGCTGCCGCCGACGATGTGCGGGCGTTTGCGGCGGTGAGGATCGTAAGTTCGACGCTGTTCAATTTGAAGTTGAAAAATATGCCCGTTGAAAGGCTTTGTGAAATCGTATGGAGAATGATACAAAATCTTAAAATGGAACCGTATCTGCTCCGTGCCGCCGACGAAAATCGCTTTTGCGATTATATCTCCGCCGTTGCTGTGACCGCCCCGGCGGCGGAGGATTACTTAAAATTTATTCGTTCCTTGCGGGAATATAACACAATGCTTGCGTGGCAAGAACAATATGTTAAAGTTGATTAAATGAAAGAGGTTTTTGTGATTTCATCACATTTTAAGAAGTGGCTTTCCTTTTATGAGGAAATATGGTTGTTTGGCGCGGGCGCCTACGCGAAGGCGATCAGCGAAATTCTTGGCGAGTATGGCGCATCTGTTCGCGGTTATATTGTTTCCGTACGCGATCCCGATCATACCGAAACAGGTAAAATAATCAAAAGCATAAAGGAATTCAAAGTCAATTATTATAAACCGCAAAAAACAGGGATTATAATGGCTGTCGATTGCAGGTATTACAATGAAATCGTTCCCAGTATGCCGTTCGCGATCAATGATTTGTATTTCCCGGAGGAAAGATTCAAGATGATTTGTTGGGATTGGTATGCGGAAAAGCATAAACCGAATAATCCTTATGACGCAGCCTTTTATGAAAAGAATCTTATTACACAGACCGCAAGTGCGGATGAATTACTGAAAGTCATATTGTCATTTGTGCGACCGCAGTCTGTTATTGACATAGGTTGCGGCATCGGGTTGATTGCTCGAAAATTTAAAGAATACGGAGTAAAAGACGTATACGGCGTTGACGGCGAATACGTTGATAGGGACAGACTTCAGCTTGATTCGGAATATTTTATTGCCCACGATTTGACGACTCCGTTTAAAAGCGACAAGCGTTATGACTTAGCTGTCAGTTTTGAAGTCGCAGAGCATTTGGACGAGATATACGCTTTACAATTTGTTGAAACGCTTTGCAATTTGAGCGATATTGTCGCCTTTTCCGCCGCCGTTCCGGGTCAGGGCGGAGATAATCACGTCAACGAACAGGTTCAGAGCTATTGGGCGCAATTATTCACGAAACAAGGGTATACGGCTGTCGATTGCATAAGGCCGTTTATATGGAACAATACCAAGATTGATATTTATTACAGACAGAATTTGTTTTTTTATGTTAACGACAAGACATGCGGTAATATTTTTGCGGAATACGCGCAGCAGCCTATATATGACGTGATTCACCCGGAATTATTTTGGATGAAACACAAATATGCCGAAAGGTATAATATCGTTCGCGGCAATTATTTAGAAGGAAGAGAGTGTTTATGATGACTTTTTGCATTGCAGAGAATATTGTTAATGATTGAAGGTGAATTTAACAATACATCGCTTACGGAGGGCGAGAAGATACGCATAGTTTTTCTGTTTCAGATACCGTCGTTCTGGCCGAGTTGGGAGAGCGTGTACCGCGCTTGCGTCGAAGACGAACGCTACGACGTCCGGTTAGTTTTGCTTGACGAACTCGCTTTCAGCAAGGTTCAGATGGCCGGAGCAGAGGAGTTTCTTATCGAAAACGCGTTACGTTATACAAGGTTCGGCGAGTTCGATTTTTCAGGGTACAAGCCGCATATTGTCATGTTGCAATCGCCTTATACATCGCACAGGGTCGCTGAGGCTCTGTCGTATCGTTTCGTTTCAATGGGAACGCGCGTGGTTTATATTCCTTATGGGATAGAAATATCCGATACGCCGCTTTCGCGCGTCAGTCACTTTTACACATTTGCTGTATTGAATGCTTGGAGAATATATGTTATTTCCGAAAAGATGGCCGAAATTTACAAAGAGTATTGTCCGAACAGATTTGCCATAAGGGTAACGGGACTTCCAAGATTTGACGCGTACAGCCGTCAAAATATGAAGCCTTTTTCGAAAGAAATTGAAAGACTCATCGGTAACCGAAAAGTTATACTTTGGAAAATGCATTTTCCAAAAACAGAGGATAACACACTTGTCACGCCGAACCTTGACGAATATTTGAAGTTTGCGCGTACGATTGAACAAATTCAAGAGTTGTTTTTTGTTTTTATGCCGCATCCGATTATGTTGGCAAGGCAGAGTGAGTTTGTCGATCAAATATCGCAGGAAAAATCCGACAGTATTATTGATTTGCTTAGAGAAGCCGAAAATGTTTATGTATATGAGATATCGGATTACCGGCCCGCTATACTGCGTGCCGACGCGGTTATCATTGACCGCAGCGCGCTGATGATAGAAGCGCCCGTTACAGGCGTTCCGATCTTGTACATGTACAATCCGGACAATGTTGAAGAAATGACTGAGGCGATTAGACCCCTGGTCGAGTCGTTCTATCAAGGCACAGGCGCCGATGATATGTGTCGCTTTATTGAAATGTTTCAAAACGGCGACGACCCAAAAAAAGAGGAGCGTGCAAAAGCGTTTCGAAAATGTGTTCCTTACACGGACGGTAAGTGCGGAGAACGTGTCGCGAATGATATGGTTGGCAGTCTGATTTCAGAAAAAACGGCCGTGAAACAGAGGATTGCGATTTTCGCCGTTGGCAAGGTGTTAAAATACTATTGGAATGAAACGGCCGTTTTACGCAGCGAAAGTTTTGAGATAATCGCGCTCAGTGATAACAACGCATCCGTATGGGATACAGATTTTAACGGGATACCGATTGTCAGTCCGGAAGGTTTACGCGATTATGATTTTGATCTGCTTGTCATTTTTTCGGAGCAATATTTTAAAGATATATACAAGCAATTGGTGCATGAAGTAATTATTGATATAGATAAGATCATGCGTTTTGATAAATTTTTGATTCAGTTTTGTGGAGGTTGATACTGTGTCACATCCTATGATAACCGCAATACTTCCCGTGTGGACAGGCGCGGAATATATAGAAGAAACAATCGAAAGCATAAAGGCGCAGACATTTGCCGACTGGGAAATGCTTATTTTGGGAGAGCCGGACGGTTCTGAAATTCTCAAGGACATATCTTTGCGATTTGCGGCCGAAGACAATCGCATCCGGTGGATTGAAAACGAAGCGCATCTCGGATTGGCGGCGACATTGAACAAAGGTATCGAACTTGCGCGCGGGAAATATATTGCGCGGGTCGATGTCGACGACCCTTGCTATCCACACAGGTTTGAGAAACAGATTGCATATTTTACGCGATGTTCCGAGGTTGATATCTTGGGAGCGCAATCACGTAATGTCTACCCAATTGTGTGTAAAATTACTGAGTATCCAACGACCCCGGAGGAAATTCGCGCGGAAATGCTTTTTCGGTGTTGTATTTGCCATTCAAGTTTGATGTTTAGCCGCGAATTATTTGCGAACAAATTGGCTTATCCTACGGATATGCCGCAGGAAGACTATGCGTTGTGGCTGAGTTTGCTGGACAAAGTGACTTTCGCGAATCTTGATGAACCTCTTCTTGATCGTTATGTGGAACGCATTACAAATATAAGTCATGGAAAGGAAAATGAAATTGCGTGTTCCGCAAATAAACTTTCTGCATTTTCGTTGGAAAAATATTTCGGTTTAGATACCCGTAAATATTCAGAGAACCGTTTTTTCAATATATACGTACATCCGTTGGAATGTGTTGGAGCTAATGAATTAGGCGCTTATATAAGCAATAGTGTACACATGTTTTTTGATATGGAAGCGGCTAACGGGCAATACAAAGTTTTCAACAACGCGGCTTTGTCCAAAACCCTGAAAAAATATTATAACCGAATATTAAATGATTGCTTCATTGGAAACATAAGTATTCCGTACAATCTGCCACTCTTGCCGGAAAAGACGGATAGGCGTTTTGCGGACGATATCATTACAGCCTTTAAGGCCGGTAATTTTCGATTTGATGAAACGTTTGGCACAGACGAACTGATGTCCGCTGTACGTGACCGGATTGGCATTTATATCAATTATTTGAAAAGCATATTTGACGGCCGGCCGCGTGTTGTGATTTTTGGAGCGGGGTATTTTTATCGAAAATTTATCGAAGAACGAATGAAGCCGGATAATTTGTTTGAAATTGTTTCATTTTGCGATAACGATATGAGTAAAATAGGAACATTTATACAGGGTAAGCCTGTTGTTGCTTCGGATTCTCTTAGACAGTTGGAATATGATTATATCCTTATCGCCACCCGCGAATATTACAAAGAGATACACGCGCAACTTGCAGATATAGGCGTTTCGCGAGAGAAGATAATGCCGTTGGATGTGTTTCGGTTGAGTGACGCATATTGACTCGCGCACACTCGCATGAAGGAGTAAAAGAATTGGGTTTTGAAACGGTACTTTATAATTGGACACTTTTGAGTACAAAGAACGTATCGTTCGAATGCTTTTTCTCAGCAAATCGCATTCGGAATATCGCTGTATACGGTTGCGACAAACTCGGTGAGCTTATGTATTCGGAGGTAAAAAAATACGGAGTTAATGTAAAATTTGCCGTCGACCGAAGCAAGGATTGGTTTTATGACCTGCCTGTTATTCGGCCGGATCAACTTGCTGATATAGCCGGCGAAGTGGATTGCGTTATCATATGCATTGGCATGTCTGCTGCCGTAGAGTTTGAAATCTGTTGTTTTCTTGATCATTTACAAACGCCGAGCATATATCTTGACGAAATAGTAACGGCCTGTTTTTTTAAGGAACTACTATTGCCGTTATGTGAGAAAAAAGACCTGTATCCGTATATTCTAAACTTGCCAATATATAAAAATTTACAACGATTGGATTATTCCGAGAAGGTGATTGCTTCAATAAAATATGATCAGGCAGTTCAAAAAGGTAATCCGCCTTATTTTGAAGAGTTGTATGCGGGTATCACAGAGTACGGCCCTGTATATATAAAAAACGTCTGTTCTTTTCCTGCGTCCGCGCCGTACAAGGGCACGATGATGTTACTTGATATGCAGACACCTTATGCAAATATCGCAGGCGGTATGCGCGTGAACCCTTTTATTCCCGATACTTTTTGTAAAACAATTCATATATTGGGGCATTGTTCAACATATGGACTCGGCGTCGACGACACGCGCACTGTGGCCGCTCAACTGCAAAGAAAGCTGAACGCAGAAAACGAGTCTGCGGATATTCGGGTACTCAATCGTGGGCAAGTTGGTATGGATATGGGCAATCCGATGTTTATTTTAAATGCCATAGAATATCTTAATGATCAGAAAGGCGATATCTTGATTGTGATAGTCGATGTCACCATGGACAGCCATCGAATGAGTGGCGCCGTTGAACGTATGTTGAATGATCGGCGGCAGGTGTATCATTGTCTGCGTGAACACTTCGACGCGAAGCGTGAAAAACCTGCATATGTTGATGGATGGCATCTATCCCCGCACGGAATGGAATTGACTGCGGATTATATCCATGAAATACTGCTTCGCGATGATATGCTGTCCGATGAACAGACGTTAATCAGCGCGAACAACAATTATGTATATGCGGAAGAGATTATAGCAAAAGCGCCCCGAGAAGGTATTTGCGCTTCTGCGGATGCGGAAGCGACACATGCCGATACAACACAGGAGGATGACGCCGCGCTTGCCCACTACCTGCAAAAGCTGAGTGAGCTAAAGCCGTTGCCCGGTCAAACCGCCGGAGCCATTGTGATGAACTGCAATCCGTTCACAAAGGGCCACAGACATCTTATCGAACGCGCCGCGAGGGAAGTGGGCAGGCTCTATATATTTGTGGTACAGGAAGATAAGTCGGAATTTCCTTTTGAAACAAGGATGGAGATGGTAAAGGCGGGCGTCAGAGATATTGAAAACGCGACTTGTCTGCCGAGCGGGAAATATGTGCTCAGCGCGATGACATTCCCGGAGTATTTCTCAAAAGATACGATCAGGGATGTGACGGTGGATTGTTCGCTGGATATCACGATCTTTGCGGACAAGATAGCGCCGTGCCTTAATATCACCAAACGTTTTGTCGGCAAAGAACCTTTTGATCCCGTGACGCGGCAGTACAACGGAGCCATGAAGGACATTTTGCCGGCTCACGGTATTGAGGTGGTGGAATACGAGCGCTTTGAGATAGACGGAACGGCCGTAAGCGCGTCGGACGTCAGAAAGCTGCTTGCGGACGGGCGCTTGGAAGAAGTGAGGAGACTTGTTCCGGATACGACGTATTGTTTGATTGCCGGAACGACTGCAACAGACAGTAGCTTTGCGCACACAGCTTGCCCGCCGTGTACATATTAAGGCGGTACAATAAAATTTATAATTTATGGAGAAAGCAAATGAATAAAAAGTGTTTTGTAATACAACCCTTTGACGGAGAAACTTTCGACAGAAGATATAATGATATCATTGAACCGGTTATAAGAGAGACCGGTTTAGACCCATATCGAGTGGATAAGGATCCGTCAGTTGCAATTCCAATAAAAAGCATAGAAGAAGAAATTACAAACAGCCGTCTGTGCGTAGCGGATATAACAACAGACAATCCCAATGTATGGTATGAAGTGGGGTATGCGTTTGCCAGTCACAAGGATGTTATTCTTTTGTGCTCTGACGAACGAACAGGCGGGTATCCGTTTGATGTCAGTTATCGTAATATTTTGGTGTACAAGACAAAATCCCCAAGTGATTTTGCCTGCTTTACCAAGACATTAATTGAACGCATAAAGGCCATTTTGTTCGCCGGATCCGATGACGATGGATTCTATTATGCCCGCATTGCCGAAACGCGAAATGTGCCGGATAAAAATGGAAAGTCTTTTAACTGCTACCGACCGGACAGGCTTATTGACACAGATGCCGCTCCCGTTCAAAACGAGTCGCACTGGTTGCTTTATGAAAAAGGGAAATTCATATCCTTATTTGATGGCGATAAAATCAAGTTTAAATTCAGTCAAATTACAAACATTTCTAATTATCCCGAGATAGAGAATGCAAGAAACATCTATCCTGTGGTGTTGGCAAAACAACCGGAATAGCGATGTTGCCCTTCGAACCAACGATATTTCGCACGGATAAAATCGCATTTTAATTGCATTTTCCACCGTTTGCCGGTATGATTACGATAAAAGAAGGATCGAAACGCTGAATAGTAAAAGGCGGTGATTGCAATGCGCAGAATGCCGATCGGCATACAAACCTTTGAGGATATTATAACGGGCGGATTCGCCTATGTTGACAAGACGGCTTGGATCTACGAATTGGCTAACGAAGGCAAGTATTTCTTTCTCGGCAGACCAAGGCGTTTCGGCAAGAGTCTGCTTGTTTCCACGCTGAGAGCGTATTTTGAAGGCAAGAAAGAACTCTTCGAGGGACTTGCGATAGAGAAGTCAGAAAAGGAGTGGGAGCCGTATCCGGTACTTCATATTGATTTGAACGTAGAGGCTTATGCGAATGTCGATGATCTGGAATCGGGATTGAATACGAATTTGGAACAATATGAACAGATATGGGATTTGGACGATAAAATAACGGATAAGACCCCAACTGCGCGTTTCCACAAGTTGATTCGGACAGCTTACGAAAAATCCGGACAAAAGGTCGTCGTGCTTATAGACGAGTATGACAGGCCGCTTACGCAGACGATGGAGCAGAACAAGACGAACGACGAGATCAGAGAAGCGCTCAAGGGCTTCTATGGTGTGCTTAAGGGCGCTGATCGATGGCTGCGCTTTGTACTGCTGACGGGCGTGACTAAATTCTCCAAGATTAATGTATTCAGCGATTTGAACATGCTGCGCGATATCAGCATGGAAGCCGCCTATAATGATATTTGCGGCATATCCGCAAAAGAGCTCGAAGACAACTTCAAACCGGAACTTGAAGCCTTGGCCGAGCGTAACAGCATGACCTATGACGAGGTTGTCGCGGAGATGAAGAAGCGTTATGACGGATATCATTTTTGCGAAGACAGTGAAGGAGTATTCAATCCGTTCAGTGTGTTGAACACATTGACAAAACGAAAGTTTTTTTACTATTGGTTCGAAACGGGTACGCCGACATTTCTCATTGAGCAGCTCAAGCAAGGCAATTTCGATCCTTTGCGATTTGCGGACGATATAACGATTTCGACGCGCTCTATAAACGACTATCGCGCCGGAGGCGACAATCCTGTGCCCTTGCTCTACCAGAGCGGTTATCTGACGATAGCCGGATATGACAAGGAACTCGACGAATACATTCTCGCTTTTCCGAACGAGGAGGTACGATACGGATTTCTGAACGAGCTTCTGCCGGCCTATACCTATACACCGCCGGGCGGAGCGTTTTCCGTGAACGAATTCATAAAGGATGTGCGCGTGGGCAACGCAGACGGATTTTTGACGCGTATGCGCTCATTATTTGCGACAATCCCTTACGAACTCAATGACCAAACGGAGCGGCATTACCAACTCGTGTTCTATCTCGTATTTACGTTGCTCGGGCAGTTTACGCGGGCGGAGGTACACGGCGCCATAGGCAGGGCGGACGCCATAGTCGAAACAAAGGATGCGGTATATGTGTTCGAGTTCAAGCTGAACGGCACGGCGGAGGAAGCGCTGAAGCAGATCGATGAGAAGGATTATGCGCTTCCATACGAAGCAGGTGGCCGCAAGATCGTGAAGATCGGCGCCGAGTTCGATAAAGATACGCGGAATATAAGTCGTTGGCTTACAGAGCCTAAGCAGGATTATCGGTAAACTCCAACCGTTTATCAAACCTCATATTGGAATCTCGTTTTGAAGCCAATTGCTTGTCACATTAATCGTCAACCTCATCAAGTTTTCCTTCGTCTCCGGTTAGGTGAAACGGCTCGTAGCCAATTTCAATAAAGCCGAGTATGTTTACCTTGCGGTCAAGGTCGTTGAACTCGTGTATACATAGGCCGTGCCGTTCGCGATAGAGCCGCGAGATTTGTGCCTGCATAAACAGCACCGGGTCAGTTTCGTTGAATACCATTTTGCTGTCTCCCTAAACTTTTCTCCACGAGTCCAAGTCACCGCAGATTATTTTCCGTCGCATAACGCTCGGCTACGCGGGTTAGCGCTAAGTCCGCGCACAAACGCGGAGTGTCTTCTGTCATTTCGAAGTCCGCGACCGACCCGTGATAAAGTGCGATAACATCACTCATCAATTTTTTTCTCCAACACTCCGGGCCACACCGTTACAGTTTATTGGTAAGCGTCAAATAACAGTACGCCTTCCACCGGCCAAGCCGGGTAATATAATGGAACACACCGGGACTTTAAAAAGCACATATGTGTGAATTCAAGACGGATTGGAGTTTCATTATAGAGGATTTAAAACTGCACGGATTCGAAGAAAATGCCAATTACTGCGCTGTACCGTATTCATCGGCGTTGTTCTATTGATTCAATTATCCGGTCGCCGAAAAGAAAAGCAAAACCGGTTCATGCAGTCCGACGGAATAAGTTAGATCAAGTCCGATAAGGTCAACGAAGATGTAAAAGTTTAACAAATAACCCCGCAACGAAATATGAAAATTAACGGTGAAAGCGGATACCGGGTATACGCACCGGCAGCAGCGGAACACAGGTATTCTTCGAGACTTACGGGTATGCGTTCAGTCTGTGTCGCGGAGTTGTTCGAAAATCTCGCTCTCTGTGTCTTTGCCTTTCGCTTTGTCTTTCATATAGGTCTCCCTATGCCCTTATTATACCTGCCTAAACGCGAAGAATCAATCTTTTTCGGTTTGCATTTACGACTAAGGCATGTGATATTTTGATCGGCGCGCCGACATTTTTTTCTTGGCAGCGAGAACTATATGTGCTATGCTTTAATTGTCGTTTGATATGATATGTAATTATTTAAGAAGGAGCCAAATGAACAGCATCAAAGAAATCGCATGTGAGACGAATGCCGGCGGCGATTTTTATCTTTTGCTCGGCGATTTCCTCGACGAGTTTTACAAGGCTGCGCCGGAAATCCAAATTGAAATGTTGCGGGAAAAGCCCGATGACATGTATAGCCCGGAATTTGTTCCGTTTCTTGCGGCATCGGCGCATAAGTTGGCGGATGACTGCGCTCTGACACCGCCGCGTTGGACATTTGAACATCGGTGCTATCTGCCGGGAATGAAGCCGTACTTCGGTTGCGACGCAAAAGGCAATCTGCGCCTGTTGTTCATGTACAAATCGCCGGCGGAGTTTAAGCATCGCAATCTGTTCGTTGATGAGAATGTACTTGTGAGAGTTTGAGGTTCGAAAAATGCTTACAAAGGAGCAGGTATTGAAATATCTGCGGCAATTGGGTGATGAGCTCGACGCGCTTGGAATGTCAGGAGAAATTTTATTGACGGAAGGAGCCGCGCTGTGTCTTGTTCATGATGCGCGCGATATGACGAAAGATATAGACGCTCTTTACGAACCCAAAGACGTAATCAATATAATCGCCGCAAAAATAGCCGAACGTGAAAATCTGCCGCCGGATTGGCTGAATGACAGTGTGAAAGGCTTTATGGGAACGAATGCGCCGATTGAGGAAGTTATTGCGTGGAAAGGGTTGAAGATTCAAACGGTATCCGCCGAATACCTGCTCGCGATGAAAATGATGTCTGCCAGATACGGTGAAAAAGATTACGAAGATATACTTTTTTTGATGAACAAACTCGGTATAACAACATCAGAACGTGCGATTAAAACATTGCTCGCGTTCTTCCCCAAAAATCGTATACTGCCCAAGACGCAATATGTAATAGAAGAAATCATCGAACAAATGAAGTGAACGTTTGCCGCTTTTCGGTTTACATTTACGACTGTTACATGGTTTACATGGTTACAGTTCACAGGTATGTTGACGGGGTATGTAAATGGAGAATTGTTCATTCATTTTGTCATTCCGGGACAAGCCCGGAATGACGTTCGTTGGATTTTAACGATTTAATATTTTAGTTTGCAGCATACCTGTGAACTGTAACGTTACATGTGATATTTCGCGCGGATAAAATCGCATTTCAATTGCATTTTCCACCGTTTACCGGTATGATTACGGTAGCGGTAAATTCAGCCTTTTGTACAGAGCGCAAACGAGAGCGGATCCGCAACGGACGGTAATAATACATGACCAAAGGGAAAAAACAACCGGATGTGGGGCCTTCGGTTATTTTCGGAAAAGAGCTTGAAGAATATATTGCGCAAGGTGAGCCGGAACAAAAGGAGCGCAGCTACTGTTGGAAAACGGCAATCGGCTTACAAGCAGTCGATGGAATCAAGCCGTCGGAATATCTGATTGCCACGGCAAATGAGAATATCCGCGGTGACATCACGCTTGACGAGGCGCAACGCCGGAACTGATTTCCATCACAAATGTCGGAGATAATGTCGGAGATAAATCCGGCTTAAGATCTCCAATTCTCGCAAAGTTGAAAGAACGGCCCGGACTATCCGCAAAAGAGCTTGCGGCTTTGCTTGACAAAACGCCGCGAACCATCTAACGCCACATCAAAGAGTTACGAGAGAGGGGGCTTCTCGTCCGCATCGGCGCGGACAGAGGTGGGCATTGGGAAGTGCGAGACGTATAAAATCGCGTTTCGATTTTATTTTTCACCTCATGAAGATCAAATCCGGAGGAGCATTGTGGAATTCCTTGCTGACATTCGAAAAATATACAGCAATGCCAAGCACGTTAGCGAAGAGATATATCTGACGCTTCACAAGGCTATTGCCGATGATGTCATTCATTCGGGGGATCGTCTTGTGGACAGCGTTCTGGCAGAGCAATTCGTCGTTAGCCGCGCCCCCGTGCGTGAGGCAATAAAACGCTTGGAACTTGACGGGTTTGTTGCTTGCAGCCAGAATTACGGCTTTCACGTCAAAAAATTCAGCAATAAAGAATGCTATGAGAATTCGGAGGCATTGGAACAGTTTAATGTTATGATGGTCATGCTGTCCATAGACAGGATAACTCAGTTTGATATATTGCGTTTGAATGATAATATTGCAAAGACTCGCGTTTTACCTAAGGACAGTCCAAAGGAAACCATAAAACAACTGCAGGATTTTCATAAAATTATTGCGCAGAGCGCCAACAACGAATCCCTGCTTCAAATATATGATTCGCTGTATCGAAAATTCATTTTTATCCTGAATCATTATGAGCCGAAAGAGGTTTCGGCCGGCGTCATTGATATGCATCAACAGATTTGCGACGCGTTAAAGTCGAAAGACCAAAAACTTCTGTATGAGCTCGCTTCAGTGCATTGTTCAAATACGTTGGCCGCAATGGCGAAACGCTATTTGGGCTGAGGTTGAGAGTCACTCCCTGAACAGCATTCCGATTCCTTCAATTTTTTCATTGACGCCGATTGCCCTGAGCGCTCCCCACAGTCCAAACTGGTTGCTTGTCAGCACCGGTTTTCGCATATTCGACTCAAGTTCGTCAATGATATCCATCGCGTGAAGTCCGGAACAACTGACGACAATTGCCTGTGACCTGTCGTCGTCGGTACGTCTTATGAGAGAATAGACGTCTTGAGGCGTTACAGACATGATGTCCTTCGGATCCTTGAAGAGAAAGCCGCCCAGCGCGCCAACCTTTATACCGCATTCTGCGAGATAGGCGGTTTCGGCGTCATTCAGGCTTTGCGAAGACGGGGTGATCAGCGTAATCCTGTTTACGTCAAAAAATTTCAGCGCGCGCAACAGACATCCGGCGGACGTGATTACCTTCGTTCCGGTCAGCGTTTCAAGGCGATTTGTCTCCTGCAGCTCGTATTCCCTCCCGTTGACGAAACTTCCCGCGGTACTGCTTAGCAATACCACGTCCGCGTACGCGTTTTTCGCGAGCATCACGGCGGCGTCTTCGACATAGCTGTTCATTTTTTGAATGCCGGCGCTTGTAGACTCGGTCAGAGGCGTCCTTGTCGTCAGCACTGCTACGCCATTGGGCCGGTATCGGTTGAATTCCGCCTCCGTTGAATTTCCGGGCGCTGTTGCGACCAGACCGATCCTGCCTTTCCAACCGTCCGTAAACGTCTTATATTCCGTCATTTTCTCCTCCTTTGTCGGCGCGGCTTCGTTTTACGACTTCTCGTGCGAATTCCGGCGCCAAACCGATATGGTTCGCGGGATCGAGCAGATTTTTTATTTCGTTTCCGGTGAGATGCCGGTTGACGCGGTCGTCCTCCGCAAGAACTGTTGCAAAAGCCCTGCCGCCTCGCAGCGCGCGCGTCGCGTCCTCGTTCACGATCTCGTGCGCGCGCATCTTCCCAATCTTATTGCCGAGCGCGATCATGACTGATTCGGACTGCATCAGGCCGTTCAATATATCAAGGTTCTCGCGCATTCTGTCCGGGTTCACGACCATGTTCTTCACTATATTCTCGCTGTGTTCGAGCAATTCACCCATATAGATGCACGCCTCTTCAAGCTTCTCTCTTCCTGACAAAAAATGCTCTAAGTTCCATTCATGGTCGACCATGGCTGTCTCGGCAGTCAGAAAGGCGTTGTAACGGATTTTTCGAGCGAGGGACATCATATTCTGTGAAATAACGGGGTTGATCTTGTGCGGCATACAAGAAGAACCGACGATGCCCTCTTTCCAGGGTTCGAAGACCTCTCCGACCTCAGTTGCCATCAGCAGGTAAACCTCTTGCCCAATGCGCCCGAGCGCAAGCGCCGTCAGCATCAACAGGTTTGTGAATTCCACGAGCCGATCACGTGCGGCGTGCCAAGCGATCACCGGCACGTTCAATCCCAGTATTTCGGCAGTCAATCGTTGGATTTCCGGCGCCTTTGGCCCAAACGCCGCCATCGTACCGCCTGCGCCCGATAATTGGATTGTCAGCACCCGCTTCTTGCTTTCAGACAGTCTTTCCAAATCACGGTGTATTTCCCGAGCCATGATCGCGGTCTTGAAACCGAACGTGATGGGTACCGCTTGTACATTGTGCGTTCGGGCCGCCATAACGGCGTCGGCATATTTCTCCGATAAAAGCAGCAAGCCGTCCTCGATGCGCCCCAAACTTTCGTATATCAAATCGTATACGGCCTTGAGAGCGAGCACAGTGCCCGTATCGACGATATCGTGTGTCGTCGGCCCGATATGCAGGTATTGCCCCGCACCGCCCATCTGCGGTTCTATCATGCGCAGAAAGGCGACCATCGGGTGTCCTGTCTCGGCGTACATTTCATCATATCGGCTAAGGTCAAGCTTTTCGACATCCGATTTCTCACGGATGTCGTCCGCGATCTTCTGCGGGATCAATCCTACCGCAGCCTGCGCTTCCGCCAGTGCGGCTTCAATCCGCAGCCAACGTTTGAAACATGACCTTTGCGAAAATATCCCCTTCATCGTCAATGAAGGCTTTTCAAACATCATAGTCTTTATCCTATTCTTAAGACTCGGGTGAATTTACGCGGCCGGGTTTGCCGGCCGCGAATTTCGGTGTTTACGGTGAAACTTCCTCAAGCACCCTGTTTTTTGTCTCTATGGCTATAAATACCGTAACAAACAGGCCGACGATCGCAAAAATGCCAAGTACCATGAACGCCGATCCCATCGAATAATTGGCGACAATTGAGCCGACCATGGTTGGGCCTATCGCCGCTCCGACGCGCATCCAACCGGTCGCGGTGCTAAAGCCGAAACTGCGCATCCGCGTCGGATACAGCTCGGGGCCGTACAGATAGACTATTGCGGCGACCGGCGTAAAGATGCCGTACAGGCATGTGTACAGGAACAACGTATTCGCGTCGTGTACACCCGTGAACGCAAGCGCTGCAAACACAACCGTCGCGCCGCCAAAGCAAACGCCAAGTATGACCTTGCGCCCTACCTTGTCGATAATCAATCCCGCAATGACGGTCGCGCAGAGCGAGATCAGGTTGACAGTCATGCTTCTGAGCAGCGCCTGTTGCGTTACCAGCCCAAATTGAGATGTATACAATGTCGGCAACCAAGTTTGTATCCCGTAGTTGATGAGCTGGAAGCAGAACATGATAAGCCAGATGGCGATCGTCCTTTTCGCGTACATTTTGCTGAACAGTTCGGACACCCTCATCTTTGTGTCGTTCAGATTCGGAGCCGCGACCGCTACCACAGCAGGAAGCTCTTTTTGATAACGCTCGACAGTCTCTTTCTCCAGTTGTATGATCGCTGTCTCCGCCTCGTCAATCCTCCCCTTGTTGATCAGAAACCTTGGAGATTCCGGGAACTTACGAATGAAGATAGGAACAATCAGTGCGGGAACGGCGCCAAGCACGAACATCGACTGCCACCCAAGATTCGGGATCATCACAACGCTGAGCAGCGCCGCGATCAACATGCCGACTATGAAAACCGATTCATACAGCACAAAGAACGGCCCGCGCCCTTTTGCCTTGCTCCATTCGTTAATATATGTACCCGCCACGGGCATCTCGCCGCCCAATCCAAAGCCCTGAACAAAGCGGAAGACCAGTAGGGAAGTATAGCTGTATGCAAAGGCGCAGACCAAAGACATGCACCCCATGACAAGGATGGCAATAACAAGCGTTTTTTTCCTTCCGATTTTGTCCGCAACGGATCCGAACACAATTGCGCCGAGCAGCTGCCCTACGTAAGAAATTGAAAGCAGCGGGCCTATGGCTGCCGGTGAAATGCCCCAAAGCGGGATGAGCACAGGCATGATATAGGCAATCATGAGCGCGTCTATCGCGTCAAACATCGTAGCGGTGCCCACAACTACCCTCAGTTTGACGTGCCAGCGTGACATAGGCACCCGTTCAAGTCGACTCAATAACTCGAGACTTCTTTGTTCAGTGCTAACCGTTGACATGTTTTACCTCCTCGTATAATATGTATTGTGCAGAACATATTCTGCATCGGGTAACGACGGCGCCGTTCATATTTACTTGCTGTGCGGGGCAGCCGAGTTTTTATGCGCAAGACCAACGATTTCCGAAATATTGGAAAGTTTTTTTGTGTTCACGTATGAGGCGAGGCCCTCTGTAACCGCAACTGCTGTATTGGGTTCTGCAAAGTTGGCGCAGCCTATGGACACGGCGGAAGCTCCCGCCATCATATATTCGAGCGCGTCCCGGCAGCATATGATTCCCCCGCTTGCGATAATGGGAATTTTGACCGATTTGTAAATATCCCAAGTTCTGCATACGCCGATGGGCCGTATGGCGGGCCCGCTGATAGGAGCTTTCAAATTTCCCATGACAGGAAGACCCCGTTCTACGTCAATGGCCATGCCTATCGGCGTGTTTGCCGTATAGACGGCCTGTGCCCCCGCGTCCTCGATCGCCTTTGCCGCATCGCAGTAATTGTCGTACAGCGTTGTGAATTTCGCGATTACGGGGAAGGGAACCCTCTTGATTATGTCCTTTAATAAAGCATTCAGCTCAGAGGGGCGGCTCGCAAACGCCACGCCTCCCAAGCTGACATTGGGGCACGCGGCGTTCACTTCGAGCGCCGCGATTTCAGCGGAACTTAATATCTCCGACAATTTGACCGCGAGCGCAACGTATTCTTCGGCGCTGTCGCCGGCAATGCTGACAATGCGCTGGTCGGGTCGCAAAGTATCAAGTGATTTGGGATAGATATCATTCACGAAAACCTCATACCCCGGATTTTGAAGCCCGATAGAGGTCATAACGCCTGCCGGCACTTCATGAATACGCGGAGGCGGGTTTCCGTTTTTGGGATTCGGCGTAAATGTTTTATAGCTGACGGCGCCAATCTTTGATACGGTTGTAAAGCGCGCCGCTTCATAGCCGTAACCGAAACATCCGGAAGCGCAAAGCACGGGATTTCGCAGCTTAATTTTGCCGATGACAGTTTCGAGCTTATTCATGAAATATTACCTCCGCACCCGGAAATACCGGGCCGTCCGTACACGCCTTCTTATATACAAAAGCATTTCCGGATTTTATACGGACAGCACAGCCGACACAGATACCGAACCCGCATCCCATGCGCTCTTCCATTGATACCTGACACTCAATATTCTTTTGTGTGCATATCTCGGTTACAACGCGCATCATGCCTTCAGGGCCGCAGACATATACCCCGTCCGCGCCGTTTCCGGCATCAAGCGCGGCACTAAGCGCCTGTGGAAGCTCTGTGCGATTTTCCGCGAAGAGTACATGCACCTCGTCAAGCCGGTGAAGCGAGGCAAGGAGACGGTCGTCCCGCTTGGGCAGAAAAAGCAGACGAACGGTTTTTCCCGCGTCCAAAAGCTTTTCCGCCAGATAGTTGAGCGGCGCCAGACCGATACCGCCGGCTACAAGCAGACAATTGCCGGGGCCTTCCGTCCAAGTGAAGCCGTGCCCCAGCGGAATCAGGATATCGGTCTCGTGCCCTATTTGCCATTCCGACATCTGTGTCGTTCCGATTCCTACGCGCCGCACCAACAGATTTACCAGATTGTTCTCGGCGTGGAAAATGCTGATCGGACGCCGCAAAAACGGCGTTAACTCATTGCTGATTCGCAGTTCCGCAAACTGGCCGGGCGCCGGACAAAGCGGTTCGGGCAACCGCAGTGTATATAGTGTATCAAGAAGCCCGAAACTCTTTTTTTCGACTAAAGCAGCTTTCATAAAATAAACAGCTCCTCCTATAACGCTTTCGAAGCGAGTAATGCTCGGTTACACAAGCTCATCAAGGGGTTTTACAAATTTACCGTAACCGGGTTCACAATTTACTGCGTCGTTTTCCATAAGCACGCGTCCGCGCAGCACGGTATATTTGACTTTGCCGTGCAGCTTTCTGCCAACATAAGGAATTGTCTGTGTCTTGGTATAGACCGTATCATCCTTTGATATATTCCACACCTCGCGCATGTCGACAATTGTGAAGTCTGCGTCGGTATCGATGCAATTGGAGCCTTTGCGCGGATAGAAGCCCATGGTTTTGGCAAAATTCACCGAAGTGATTTCGGCAAGTTTTTCGTAGGAATAATCCCCCTCGTTGGCGTGGCTGACAAGTATATGACCAAAGTAATCTCCCAACGCGAAGCCCGCGGAGAAACGGTAGTTGGTGTTGTCGTAGTCTTTATGCGGACTGTGCGGCGCGTGGTCGCTTCCTATCCAGTCAATCGTGCCGTCGCGCACGGCTTCCCATATTTTGGGCAGATTCGGTTTGTTGTCGTATGAACAAAAGATATCTTTTTGCAGTTCTTTGGAATAGATATACTCGGAAGCGTTGACGGAGGGCATATACTCAAAACTGGCGACGACAGGTTCTCCCTGCTTCTTGAGCATCCGCACGAGATCAATATAATCGGAATGCCAGCAGTGAAGGGCATACCACTTCATCCCGGCCTTCTTTGCGAGATATGAGAGCTGATAAGCCGCGCTGGTCATTTCTTCCTCGGTATAGGTATTCGGGCGAATATTTCCCATCAGGAGCGGCAGTCCGGCCTTCTTGCAGTTTTCGATAGCCGCCTCATAAAAATATTGATCAAAAGGATGCACGGTGCAATACTTTCCCGTCTTTGCTACTTTTTTGAAAGCTTGCAAAATGCGGTAACTGTCCACTGTTCCGGCGGAAGTGTCGTACGGATACGGAGCTACTTTTTGAAAGAACTTGAACCAGGCGGAGCCATACTCCGACATCCTGTCCACGGCGTCCGGGTCGTCTCCTATAGGACAGCCGGGAGGGTTAAAGTCAAGAACTGATTTAGTTTGCCCTATTTCCACTTGCTGCTTGTAAGTTTCAAGAGTCAGTGGAACCGGATCCAGATTCGGCTGCGGACACACCATGGTATAACCGCTGTGCGCAAAGGCGCAGGATCCGGTAAAGAAGTCCTCTTTGTAAGTAAAACCCGGATCGCGAAGATGGGTGTGCGGATCAATAAAGCCGGGAAAAATATACATTCCTTCGGCATCGATCACTTTTTCGGCCTCAAAATCTTGATCGGCTGTCGTAAGCAAGGCGATCTTCTCGCCTTTAACCCCAATATTCGCCCTTTGGAACCCTGCTTCCGTATAGATAATTCCGTTTTTGATAAATAAATCGTACATCGCGTTTCTCCTTTCTCCTGTTCGAAGGTCTCGGAAACTCTAACCGATTTACAGACGCGCAACCGGGTGACATATAAAGAATAGCCGCCGCCTCTTTTGCAAGTCAAGAAATACATAGCTTTTACCTTGTATTCCTGCGTATTTCTGTATCTTCTTGTGTATATTTGCGGTCGTATAATTTTTAAAAATGCCGGCAGACACTTGACGCGGCGGGCCTATCGTGATACTATGAAATCGAGGATTTAAGCAATAGTTTGCGCATGACGTCGCCACAGACGTTTTGCGGCTGTTTGGGCGTTTGTTCGGAGGTTTGCATGAACGACTCGGCTGTATACATAAGGGGAGCATTCCTTCGCGGTTCGGATCGCGGAAGGGCTCATCGTTCCCATTTTGAGCATTCGAGATACTTCATTCAAATCAATAATATCGTTAAAAAATAAATCTCCTTTTCAGGGAGATTTATTTTTTAATGCGTCCGCCAATCTGCGCCCGCGCTTACGGCATTTGTTTCGCGCGTATATGAATCGGAGGATATGCCCATGATGTTAAAAGGCAGGAGCTTATTGGAACCGTCGGATTTCAGTGTTGAAGAGATTGAATCGCTGTTCGGGCTTGCGGGGCGTATAATGGACGCGCCCTCGGATTACAGCGAGGTTTGCCGCGGACGCTTGCTTGCCACGCTGTTTTATGAGCCGAGTACAAGGACGCGCTTCAGCTTTGAGGCCGCCATGCTGAGACTCGGCGGGCAGGTCATCGGCTTTTCGGAGCCCGGTTCGAGCTCGGTCGCCAAGGGAGAAAGCATAGCGGATACTATCAAAACCGTAGCCTGTTACGCGGACATCGCCGTTATAAGGCATCCTAAGGAAGGCGCGCCGCGCGTGGCGGCCATGAGTACGGATATGCCCGTAATAAATGCGGGAGACGGGGGGCATCAACATCCGACGCAGACGCTGACGGATCTTCTGACCGTCAAGCGCGCGAGAGGCGGTTTTGAAAATTTGACCGTAGGCGTATGCGGCGACTTGAAGTTCGGCCGTACCGTGCATTCTCTCATAAAGGCGCTCGCGCGCTACAGCGGCGTCAGCTTCGTTTTGATTTCGCCGCAGGAGTTGATGGTTCCCGAATACGTGCGCAAGGAGGTATTGAAAAAGACGGCGTCGCCGTTTCGAGAGACGGAAAATCTGTTGGATGTGATCTCGGAGCTTGACGTTCTGTATATGACGAGGGTGCAGAGGGAGCGTTTTTTCAACGAAGAAGATTATATAAGACTGAAGGACAGCTATATTCTCGACGCCGAAAAGATGCGCGGCGCGCGCCGCGATATGATGGTGCTTCACCCTCTGCCGCGTGTCAACGAGATCGCCGCAGAGGTGGATTCGGATCCGAGGGCCTTCTATTTCAAACAGGCGCAAAACGGTATGTACATCCGCATGGCGCTTATAATGGCGCTGCTCGGCATAAAAGAATAGGCGCCGGGCGGAAAAAAGATATTTGCAAATATTGCGCAGGATTTTTTTCGTCCGGCGCGAAGCGCGAATGAGACGCGAAGTCGCACGTACAAATAGTACGTAAGCGAGCGCCGAATGAGCAGCGACAAAGCCGGGCGGAAAAAAGACAAGCAAGGAGGGAATAGTAATATGGTGGTAATAAACAGCATATCCAAAGGCATAGTCATCGACCACATTCGCGCCGGTTACGGTATGCGCGTGCTCGAATATCTGAATATAGACGCAAGCTGCAATACAGTGGCGTTCATAATGAACGCTGTCAGCGATAAACACGGCCGCAAGGATTTGATAAAAATAGAGAATATCACGGACGTCGATCTGACGGTGCTCGGTCTGATCGATCACAACGCAACCGTGAATATAATAGAGGATCACATCATAGTCAGGAAGATCAAGCTGCGCCTGCCCGAGACGGTGACAAACGTGATCAAGTGTAAAAATCCTCGCTGCGTCGCTTCTTCCGAAAGCGGCGTACCGCACATATTCCGCCTTGTGGACGAGTCGACAAAGGAATACAGATGCGAATACTGCGACGATATCGTGAAGGCGGGTGAAGGCCTGTGAGCACTGCGGCCGGAAGCGCGTCTCTCGGGATTCTCGGGGCGTCGGGCAAGATATTGATACGCAACGGTCATGTTGTGGATCCTATAGCGGGGCGCGACGAAAGGGCGGACGTGCTTGTCAAGGACGGGAAGATAGCCGAAATCACACCCGCGTCGCGGCGGGACGCCAATACTGTCGCCGGCGTAAATATTCCGGGCGGCGTCCGCGTGATAGATGCCGCAGGTTGCGTCGTCGTTCCGGGATTGATTGATCTGCACGTTCATTTCAGGGAACCGGGCGGCAGGCATAAAGAGAGCATAGCCACAGGCAGCTTGGCCGCCGCCAAGGGCGGTTACACGACTGTCTGTTGTATGCCGAACACGGATCCTGCCGTAGACAGTCTTGAAACACTCGCTTTTGTGGATAAGCGCGGACGCGAAGCGGGCTTGGTCAACCTGTTGTCGGCATACGCCATAACGAAAGGCAGGGCAGGTGAGGAACTCACGGATTTTGCGTCTGTACTAAACGTTCCGACGCGCTGTTTCGAGCTTATGGGTAAGGGCGTATGCGCCGTATCGGACGACGGCGATACGCCGGCGGACACAGCGCTTATGAGACGCGCGGCCGAGATGGCCGCCGAGCTCGGCCTTTTGATAATGGATCATCCGGAAAGCCATGAGTTCAGGGGCGGCGCGGTCAATGACGGACTGATATCGAACCGCCTTATGGTCAAGGGTATACCCGCGCGCGCCGAAACCGACGCCGTGGCGCGCGACGTCGCGTTGGCGGAAGAAACAGGCGCTCATATACATCTGCAGCATATCAGCGTGCGAGCGAGCGTGGATATTATCAGATCCGCCAAGGCAAGGGGCGTCAAGCTGAGCGCGGAAACGGCGCCTCACTATTTCGCGCTGACGGAGGACGCGCTGCTGAAATCGGGCGCGAACGCGAAGATGAATCCTCCGCTGCGCACGGAATCCGACAGACAGGCTGTAATGGCGGCGCTTTGCGACGGAACGATAGATATTATAGCGACTGACCACGCGCCGCATACCGCCGAGGAAAAAGCGCTCCCCATAGAGGACGCGCCCTTCGGCATAACCGGGCTTGAGCTTGGTTTTGCGATAGGGTATACTGTTCTTGTGCGCGGCGGCAAGATGGCGCTTTCCGCGCTGATTCGGCGCATGAGTACGGATCCCGCCCGTTTGGTCGGTCTGCCGCGAGGCAGCCTTTTGCCGGGCGCCGCGGCCGATATAGCGGTCATCGACATTGAACATCCGTATACAGTCAACTGCGCCGACTTCGTTTCCAAGGGCAAGAACAGCCCTTTTGACGGTATGCGCGTGTTCGGCAAGGTCAAATTTACAATGCGCGGAGGCGTTTTGACGTGGAGCGACGCCTTGGAGAGGTTTAAATCGCTCAATACTGCAAGGTAAAGGTATATGTGGATATGATAGACAGGTTGATTAAGAAAATTGAGCAATGCGGGGCGCCGATCGTCGTCGGTCTTGATCCTACATACGAGATGATTCCCGAAAGTATGCGGGCTGAGTGCTTCGAACGGCACGGATCTACATTGCGGGCCGCCGCGACCATGCTTACGGAATACAACATGCGCGTCATAGACGCCGTATACGACTTGGTTCCCGCCGTAAAACCGCAGATCGCCATGTACGAGCGATTCGGCCCCGAAGGCATGTGGGCGTACGCGGAAACGACCCTCTATGCAGCGGAAAAGGGTCTTATCGTCATAGGCGATGTGAAGCGCGGAGATATAGCGAGCACTGCGGAGGCTTACGCATCGCATATCGCGGGCGTCACCTTGGAAAACCGGGAATACGAAACTTGGGCCGAAGACGCGGTAACGCTGAATCCTTATATGGGCGGCGACAGCGTTGAACCGTTTTTGAAAGTGTGCGCCGAGCGCGACAAGGGCGTCTTCATTCTCGTAAAGACGAGCAATCCCGGCAGCGCCGACATTCAGGATCAAGTATTGAGAGATTCGGGACTCATGGTCTATGAGCATGCGGCGAATCTCGTTTCGAAATGGGGCGCGGATTTGGTGGGAAATTGCGGCTACAGCAAGGTCGGCGCGGTCGTCGGCGCTACATTTGCCGTGCAGGGCGCGGCCCTGCGAAAGCGTATGCCCCATACGTTCTTTCTTGTGCCGGGTTACGGAGCGCAAGGCGCGTCAGGAAAAGATCTTCGAGGTTTTTTTGACAAAGACGGTAGGGGTTGTATAATCAATTCATCAAGAGGCATTATAGCGGCGTGGAGAAAGGGCAGAAGATTCAGTGACCGCAATATAGGCGCCGCCGCGCGCGAAGCGGTGCACAAGATGCGTCTCGACCTTGAGGGCGTATTGGAAGGGTGGCTTCCTACATGAGCGAAACGAGCGCCCGAGATATACTGCGCCCCGAGCTTGGAGACTTCTTCGCTGAGATTGTCCGAAATGAGGAGGTCGCGGCGTATGTGTACAGGATGATCCTGCTTATAAACGATAAGGCAGGAACGCCGTATCCGGCGCCCCTGCCCGGTCAATTCGTGAACGTGTATCTGAACGACGCGGGCAGACTGCTTCCGAGACCCATAAGCGCGTGCGATTGGTCGAACGAACGCCTGACGCTCGTTTTCGGCGCCGTCGGCGCGGGTACTCGGCAAATGGCGGCTTACGCGGAGGGGACAAGGCTTCGCGTCGGCGCACCCGAGGGCTGCGGCTTCGATACGGGCGCGGCGCGCGGCATGAACCGCGCTATCCTTGTGGGCGGCGGACTTGGAGCGGCGCCGCTTCTTCTTCTTGCGGACGCGCTGCGCGGATACGGATCGTGTGCGGTTCGCGCCGTGCTCGGTTTTGGAAGCGAACCTTTCCTGCTGCGCGAATTTGAAGAACGCTGCGACGAGGTGTTCGTCGCTACGGACGACGGGTCGGCGGGTTTTCACGGGAATGCCGCAGACCTTTTGAAAGAACTTTCCGTATCGGGCGGGGACTCTTTGTTTGCCTGCGGCCCCGCGCCTATGCTGCGCGTATTGTCGCGTTTTGCGGGAGGGCAGGGGATACCCCTGCAAGTGTCGCTGGAGGAGCGTATGGGCTGCGGTTACGGCGCCTGTCTGGGCTGCGCGTGCACTGTCGCGGGCGCGGAAGAGACCGCCCTGCGCCGCAGGGTGTGCAGGGACGGCCCCGTATTCAACGGCAGTGAGGTGATTTGGGATGTCTGACGAACCGTATCTCGGCGTCGCGTTTTGCGGCTTGACATTCAACAACCCTGTTTTTACGGCTTCCGGTACGTTTTCGGCGCGTGAAAGCGGACGTTTTTATGATTTCGCGAAGCTTGGCGCCGTTACGACAAAAGGCGTTTCGGCGCGTCCGTGGCTCGGGAATAACACGCCGCGCATTGCGGAGACGCGCAGCGGTATGCTGAACGCCATAGGGCTTGAAAATCCCGGCGCGGATCGTTTCATCGCGGAAGAATTGCCCTTTATCCGAGAATATATCGGCGATTCGGGCGCGCGTGTTATAGTTAACGTCGCGGGGCACGACGCGGACGAATATCGTGAAGCGGCTGAGAAGCTTGACGGCGCGGACGTCGATATGCTTGAGCTCAACATATCCTGTCCGAATATAAGAGAAGGAGGTCTTGCATTCGGCGCCGATCCGCGTATGGCCGCGGAGGTGACGCGCGTCGTGCGGCGCGTCGCGCGTAAGCCGCTGATCGTGAAGCTCACCCCGAATGTAACGGACATAACGGAGATCGCGAGGGCTGTTGAGTCAGAGGGCGCCGACGCGCTTTCGCTCATCAATACATTGGTCGGTATGAGCATAGACGCGGACAGGCGCGCGCCGCTTTTGGCGAACGTGTCGGGCGGTCTTTCGGGCCCCGCGATAAAGCCTGTGGCTCTGCATATGGTATACAGAACGGTGCGCGCAGTGCGCATACCCGTAATAGGCATGGGCGGGATCATGAGCGGCGTGGATGCCGCCGAGTTTTTGATGGCCGGGGCTTCCGCCGTAGCTGTCGGTACGGCTTCTCTTATCAAGCCGAGCGCGCCTCTCGACATATGCGCGGAGCTTGAGACATTTATGGCGGAGAGAGGGTATGCCAATGTTGCGTCTCTTTCATTGGGTACGAATTAACACGCCGGCGGAGCGCAGAAAGGACTGAGTATGAGCTATAAAGAGGAATTTATAGAGTTTATGACGCGCTCGGGCGCCCTGTTGTTCGGCGATTTTACGACAAAAAGCGGCAGACAGTCGCCGTATTTCATCAATACGGGCAGCTATCGCACAGGCGAGCAAATAGCGCGGCTCGGACGGTTTTACGCTGATTGCATAGAAGATCATATGGCCGCGGGCCATATCCCCTCGGATACGCGCGCGCTGTTCGGCCCCGCCTACAAAGGCATCCCCATCGCCGTTTCCGCCGCCATCGCCCTGTCGGAGCGCGGTCGGCCAATGTATTACTGCTTCAACCGCAAAGAGGTCAAGGATCACGGCGAGCGCGGCGAGATTGTGGGATATTCTCCAAAGGACGGCGACGGGCTTCTTATAACAGAAGACGTTGTAACGGCCGGAACGGCGTTTCGGGAAACGCTGCCGGTTTTGAAAAGAGCCGCCGTCGGCCTGCGCGCAGAGGGGCTTATTGTTTCGGTGGATCGCATGGAGCGCGGAGCGGGCGACAAGAGCGCCTCAAAGGAGATATTCGAGGAATACGGCGTCAGAACATTTCCCATAGTCACGGTTCGTGAAATCGTGGCGTATTTGTACAACAGACCTGTGGACGGGCGTGTGCTGATAAACGATGATGTAAAAGAAAGAATGGATGATTATTTCGCAAGATATTGTATATGCGCCGAGTAAATGGTACAATATATTTACTGTTGCGAAGAAAGAATGAACTGTGGGCGGGTTTCAAACCCGCCCCTACAATAACGTTATCGTTTATGAATTGTTATGAGGGATCCATACGTATGGCATTTACACATCTGCACGTGCACACGGAATACAGCCTTCTTGACGGCGCCGCCCGCATCGGCGATCTGATCCGGCGCGCGAAAGAACTGTCCATGGACGCGCTCGCAATCACGGATCACGGCGTCATGTTCGGCGTGATAGAATTCTACAAAGCCGCCCAAAGCGCGGGAATCAAACCCATAATAGGCTGCGAGGTCTATACGTCCGCGCGCCTGATGACCGACAGGGATTCGGAGCGTGACAAACAACAAGGGCACCTCGTTTTGCTCGCAAAGGACATGACGGGCTACGAAAATTTGATGAAGCTTGTTTCAGAGTCGTTTGTAAACGGATTCTACTACAAGCCGCGCGTGGACAAAGAACTGCTGCGCCGCCGGTCGGACGGTTTGATCGCGCTTTCCGCCTGCCTTGCGGGCGATGTACAGCGCCGGCTGCTTGAAAGCAATTACGAGGGCGCGAAGCGCGAGGCGCTCGCGTTCAATGAGATATTCGGCGACGGCAATTTTTATCTCGAATTGCAGGATCAAGGGCTGGCGGAAGAAAAGCAGATACTGTCCGATATGCTGCGCATTCACGAGGAAACGGGGATACCCCTTGTCGCGACGAACGACGTGCATTATGTTAAGAAGGACGACGCGGCCGCTCAGGATATATTGCTGTGCATACAGACAGGTAAGCATATAGACGACGAAGACCGTTTGCGCTTTAAGAGCAACCAATTCTACCTCAAATCCGAAGAAGAGATGTCGGAGCTCTTTGCCAATATTCCCGATGCCGTCGCCAATACTCAGAAGATAACGGACGCCTGCAATGTTGAGTTCAAATTCGGTGAGCTTCATCTGCCGGAATTTCATGCTCCCGCCGGCACGGACAATACGGCCTACCTGCGGGCGCTTTGCGAAGACGGACTGAGACGCAGGTACGACGAGATCACGCCCGAGCTCAAGAACAGATTGGACTACGAGCTGTCCACAATAGAGAACATGGGTTATGTGGAATACTTCCTGATCGTGTGGGACTTCATCAAATATGCGCGCGATCACGATATTATGGTAGGCCCGGGCCGCGGTTCGGCTGCGGGCAGTCTTGCCGCCTACACGCTGAGCATCACGGATATCGATCCGATAGAATACAACCTGATTTTCGAGCGTTTCCTGAATCCCGAACGCATCAGCATGCCCGACATAGACATAGATTTCTGCTATGAACGCCGCGGAGAGGTTATTGATTACGTCATCGAAAAATACGGCGCCGATAAGGTCGCGCAGATCATTACATTCGGTACGATGAAGGCAAGAGCCGTCATTCGCGACGTCGGCCGTGTGCTGAATATAGCATACGGAGAGGTTGACCGTATTGCCAAGATGATACCGTTCGACCTCAAAATGACGCTTGAGAAAGCATTGGACGTCAGTCAGGAGCTGAAGAACGCATATGAGAGCGACGCGAATGTGCGCAACCTGATCAATGCGGCAAAGGCGCTTGAGGGTATGCCGAGACACGCGTCCACACACGCGGCCGGCGTCGTCATATCGAGAAACAGTCTCGACGAATATGTGCCGCTCTACAATTCGGACAAAGGCGTCAGTACACAGTTTCCTATGGGAACCATAGAAGAGCTTGGACTTTTGAAGATGGACTTTCTCGGTCTGCGAAACCTCACCGTCATACGCGACGCATTGGCGTTTATCGAGAGGAATCACGGCGCAGCGATAGATTTTTCACGCTTGAAGCCCGACGACCCCAAGGTCTTCGAGCTGATAGGACGCGGCAACACACAAGGCGTTTTTCAGTTGGAACGCTCAGGCATGATACGTTTCATGAGGGATTTGAAGCCGGACTGCTTCGAGGACATAATAGCCGGAATAGCGCTGTACAGGCCCGGCCCCATGGCCTCGATCCCCGCATATCTCGCGAATAAAAAAAATGCCAAAAAAGTAAAATACGCGCATGAAAGCCTTGCGCCTATATTGTCCGTAACCTACGGATGCATGGTCTATCAGGAACAGGTAATGCAGATCGTGCGCGATTTGGCAGGCTACACTTACGGGCAGAGCGACCTCGTTCGGCGCGCGATGAGCAAGAAGAAGATGGACGTTATGCTGCGCGAGGAAGAGAAGTTCATATTCGGCGAACGCGACGGGGACGGCAATGTCAAGATGCGCGGCTGCGTCGGAAACGGCGTGCCGGAGAAGGCGGCAAGGGATATATTCAAACAGATGATCAGCTTTGCCGAGTACGCGTTCAATAAGTCTCACGCGGCCGCTTACGCCGTACTCACATATCGGACGGCCTATCTTAAGGCCTATTATCCCGTGGAGTTTATGGCCGCGCTCATGACAAGCGTGATGGGCGAGGCGGCTCAGGTTGCTGAATACGTGCGCAACTGCGCCGAGATGGGTATAGAGGTTCTGCCCCCCGACGTCAATGAGAGCGAAAAGCACTTCAGCGTCAAGGACGGCAAGATACGCTTCGGACTGCTTGGCGTCAAGAACGTGGGAGAGGGCGCTATCGACGCTATCATAAAATCCAGAGCGGAGAAGGGCGCGCCAAGATCCGTATTTGAGTTTATAAGCAATATAAATATCAACGAAATAAACAGAAAAGCCGTCGAAAGTCTCATAAAGGCCGGCGCCTTGGATTGCCTGAATATGAACCGAAGGGCGCATACGGAAGTTTACGAAAAGCTTATGGAATCGGCGCAGAACGACGCGCGCAAGACTGTGGAAGGTCAATTGTCGCTGTTTCAGCTGAATGACGCCGAAATGCGAAACGTCGCCGCAAACGAGCAGCTGCCGGACGTCGAAGACTACTCCAAAGCCGAGCGCATGGCCGGCGAGAAAGAGATGCTCGGTATATACCTGACAGGACATCCGCTGTCGGACAATAAGCACATCATCGACAAAGTATCGAACATAATGACGGATGAAATCATCAATTTCAAAGAAAATCCGAATGTGCGCGACAATATGGAAACGCTGATGGTCGTGATTATAAATCGCGTAAAGACGCAGGTCACAAAGAAAGGCGCACTTATGGCATTTTTGGACGTCGAGGATATGCGCGGCAGCTTGGAAACGATCATTTTTCCGAGCGTATACGAAAAATACAAGGACGCCGTAAAAGAGGACAACGTCGTAGTGCTGCGCGGCAGGCTAAACTTCAAAGACGAGGATACGCCCAAGATTATCGCGGAGAAGCTCACGCCCGTGAGCGTAGTCGAGGAATTTTATCGGCGCAAGGCACGAGAGGGCGCGCCTGCGCCTCGGCAGGAAGGCAAGATTATTTCGTTCGCGCCAAGGCGCACATAAAAAACGGTAACACAGAATTTACAAAATCATCATATATTGCTCAATAAGTCTTGTTATAATACTGATATGTGCTTATAATTATTGTACGGTATTATTTAAGTTACCTCTAAGAAACTATTAAGCAGTTAAGCATTGCTGCTAAAAGGTTAAATCAGACTACTCAAACATGGAGGATTTAAGGATGAAACGAATCGGCGTACTAACAAGCGGCGGAGATTCGCCCGGCATGAACGCGGCCATACGCGCCGTCGTACGCGGCGCGATATACAACAACATGGAGATATACGGTGTTGAGCGCGGCTACGAGGGTCTTATAGCGGGCGACATCAGGGAGCTTTCGGTATCGTCGGTTTCGGATATCATACAGCGCGGCGGTACAATGCTGCGCACGGCGAGAAGCGCGCATTTCATGGAGCCTGAGGGCTTCAAACGCGCGCTTGGCATGCTGGAAAACTTCGAAATCGAGGGGCTCGTGGTGATAGGCGGCGACGGTTCGCTGAAAGGCGGGCTCGATGTATCGAAGGCAGGCGTAACCGTTATCGGACTGCCCGGCACCATAGACAACGACCTCGCGTATACGGATTTTACGATAGGCTTCGATACATCCGTCAATACCGTTCTTCAGGCCATAGGCAACATTCGCGACACATCGTCGTCGCACGAACGCAGCACTGTCATAGAGGTTATGGGCAGGAGCTGCGGCGACATAGCCCTGTATGCGGGCTTGTGCGGCGGCGCGGAAACGGTGCTGATTCCGGAGGTCGAACCCAACATCAACGCGATCTGCCGCAAGCTGATACAGGGCAAGAACAGAGGCAAGCTGCACAGTATCATCATCAAGGCGGAGGGAGTGTCCATTACCACACAGGAATTGGCGGATATCATCCATGATCGAACCGGCCTTGACACGAAGGTAGTCGTATTGGCGTACATACAGCGCGGCGGTTCTCCTACGGGCAGGGACAGGATGCTTGCGAGCCGCATGGGATATAAGGCGGTGGAGCTTCTGCGCGATGATTCGGGAAGCCGCGCCATAGGAATACGCGGCACGGAGATCGTGCACTACGATCTGGCGGATGCCCTGCATATGACGCGCGAGTACAACAGCGATATTAATGATCTGGCGGAAATACTTTCCATTTGAGGATGTGATAACTATGACTGAAAAACGAACGAAACTTATTTGCACGATAGGCCCCGCATGTACGGATCGCGACATTCTGCGCAATATGATGCTTGCCGGAATGAACGCCGCGCGTTTGAATTTTTCGCACGGCGCTTATCCCGACCATAAGGATAAGATGAATCTGATAAAAGAGCTTCGCGCGGAGATAGGGATACCCATCGCCATTATATTGGATACAAAAGGCCCGGAGATACGAACAGGCGCTTTTGAGGGCGGTCAGGCGGAATTGACGGAAGGCCAAAAATTCGAGATCATGACGAATGAATGCACGGGTAACGCCGAACGCTGCAGCACGAGTTATCCGGAGCTTGCGCGCACGGTGACGCCGGGCGACAGAATATTGATAGACGACGGTCTCATAGGTCTGACGGTCGATGAAATCAATGATGAGCGCGTGCTGTGCACCGTACACAACGGCGGCGTCGTGAAGGATCGCAAGAGCATCAATTTGCCGGGCGTACATCTTGATTTGCCGGCCATGTCGGATAAGGATAAGGACGACATAGAATTCGGTATTGAGCAGGATGTTGATTTTATCGCGGCCTCTTTTATACGCACGGCTTCAGACGTAAATGAAATCCGAAGATTCTTGGCGGTGCTTGGCGGCGAGAAGATCAAGATCATATCGAAGATAGAGAACAGGGAAGGTGTGAACAATATCGACGGGATCATAGACGCTTCCGACGGGGTGATGGTCGCCCGCGGCGATCTCGGCGTGGAGATACCGCCCGAAGAGGTTCCTCTGATACAGAAGGAGATTATCAAGCGCTGCAACAGCAAAGGCAAATTCGTAATCACGGCTACGCAGATGATGGATTCTATGATCAGAAACCCGAGACCCACACGCGCGGAAGTCGCCGACGTGGCTAACGCCGTCCTTGACGGTACGGACGTGATCATGCTCTCGGGAGAAACGGCGTCCGGAAAATATCCGCTCGAAGCGACGAAGATGATGGTAGATGTGGCCGTTGCGGCGGAAGGCGCCATAGGACACAGCAGACTCTATAAAGACAGGCGCGGCGTTGGCGTCGCTGATGTGACGGGCGTAATAGGTTTCTGCACGGTGAACAGCGCGGACAGCCTGAAAGCGAGAGCCATAGTCACGCCGACGTCGTCGGGCAATACGGCGCTCATGATCTCAAAACACAGGCCCAAGTCCAAGATCATAGCGTTTTCGCTCAATGAACGCGTTGTGCGGCAACTCTCGCTTGTCTGGGGGGTGGACGCCTATCGCATGGAACGTTTGGATGATCAGCAGGAATTTTTCAGGGATGTTATACGGCACTGCATGAAACTTGAACTCGTGGACGACGGAGACGTCATCGTTATAACGGCCGGCGTACCGCTCGGTACAAGCGGCAACACTAATATGCTGCGCATCCACGAGATAGGCCGTCCGTTTTAATGTAACCGCCGGGCGGCTGTTCTTTTTTCCGTTGTGCGGCCTTATGCGGGGATTATTAGCAGCTCGGCGTCGTCCGCCAACTGTTCTTTTAGTTTTGCAACCATGTTTGACGGGGCGCATCCTTCTCTCGATTCGCCGATCACCACAATATCGACTTGGTTTTTTCGCGCCTGCGCGATAAGCGTTTCGAGAACATCATCGGATTTGAGCACCGTCAGTCCGGCGCCGTATTCTTTTGCCTTCTCGTACAGGTAATCGAGAGCCGCGCCGTCCTCAGTACCGCCCAAAAATTTGTATTGACTGCGGGCGACGTGTATAATGAGAAGTTCTCCCTGCTCGCCGTCCAAAAGATCTCTGCCGTATTTGATCAGACGATCACAGGTTTTTTGTCCTGTTACGCATACCATTATATTTTTCATTTTGCCACCGTTGCAGCCGATCGGCTGCCAAAAATATACAAATAAACAACCCTGCGGCAAGCCGCGGGGTATTGAACCCGTTTGCATAATAAAACAACTGCCTGCCGGAATATCAATGGCGGCAGGTATGACTTGTTGCCATTATTTTAAAAACTCAAGCAGTCTATAAACAGATCATTGAAGTCGGCGCGGTTAGCGAGCTCGACGACTTCGACTGCGGGAACTGCGGCGGCTATTTCATCCCGATACGCCCTGTTCATAAGGAATGCGCGTCCGCCCGATTGTGAAGTATTTCCCAAAAATTCGATCTTCCCCGCGAATGATGCGGGCAGAAGACCGATGTTGATCATGCTTTCCGCACGCAGGTGATATCCGAACGAACCCGCGATAAGCACACGGTCAAGCTCATCCGCGCCGGCGCCGGCCACAGCGAGCAATGTTTCGACGCCGGCACGCAGCGCGCCCTTCGCCAACTGCACCTGCCGTACATCCTGCTGCGTGAGGTATACGTCTTGCGCGAGCGAAAAAGCCGGCTTGCCGTCAGCTTCGATCATCCGCGCCGCTAACCCGCGCGGCAGCGATTCCGCAGACTCAAAACGGCCGCTTTCATCTATAACGCCGTTCACGACGAGCTCGCCTACGATATCCATAAGACCGCTGCCGCAGATGGACGACGGCGCCGCGCCGCCTATCGCGCGTACGGTGAAATCATCCGTATCCTCAATTTTGAAATATTCTATGGCTCCTTTTACGGCGCGCGAGCCGAATTTTATGTTCATTCCCTCAAACGCGGGGCCTGCCGCCGTAGATGCGGCGCACAGTTTGCCGTTGTCGGCTATGAGCATTTCGCCGTTCGTTCCTATGTCGAGGAACAGACTGCGCCCGTTCAGCCTGTGAAGCCGCGCCGCCATGATGCCGGAGCATATGTCCGCGCCTACATACGCGGATATCAGCGGGGGCAGATACACGAGACCAAAATCCGAAATATCGAAGCCGCTTTCTTTTGCGTTGAAGCTTTCGCCGCCTTTCAGCCGGAAAGAGAACGGAACCCTGCCCAGAGAAGATGGGTCGATCCCCATAGCAATGTGCAGCATCGCGGTGTTGCCGCTCAGCACTATTTCATACACATGCTCGGCGCTTATACCTGTTTCACCGCAAAGCCGCGCCAACATGGCGTTGATTTCACGCAGCACGGACGCGCGCAATGTGTCGAGTCCCTGCGGATCGGACGCAAACAGGATGCGCGACAACACGTCCTGACCGTAAGCGGTCTGCGGATTGACGGACGTCACGGTCGCCGCTGCGGCGCCTGTTTTCATGTCCGTGAGCTCCGCCGCCAATGTTGTAGTACCGATATCCACGACGCAGCCGTACAAACATCCTCCGGTATCTCCCGATTCCGTTCCGAGCGTCGCGCCGCTTGCGGCGCGTACGCAGGTTTCATCCCGCTCCTTTATATACGCCTTGTATATTTCGGGATCGATCCCGGTATCGAAAGAAACACCGCTCTTTACGGTTTGGGTTTCGCCCGTCGCGCCCGCCCCGTCCGGTACCGTGACGCGTATATCGCCGCGTACGGTCGATGCGCAGGCTAAAACACAGCCCTCGGCTCTCTCGGCGTCGCTTAACATATGCGCGCCGCACGTATCCACGCGCGGCAGGTCGGAAGCATCTATCTTGACTTTGCATTTGCCGCAGATCAAGGCGCCGCCGCACGGTGTTTCTATAACGACGCCCGCCGTCCTTGCCGCTTCCGCTATACTTGCGCCCAACGCGACGCGTACGGTCTTTTTTTCGGGAAGAAAAATTATATCAGGCATATTCTTTTTTACAAAACGCGCTTTCGGCATATACTTTGATTCCGGACAACGCGCTGCTCCTTTCACATGCGGTTTTTGTTCTCATTCCGTCTCGCGAAGTCTGTACCCCACGCCTATTTCCGTAAAGATGTACTTGGGCTCCGTCGGATCTTCTTCAAGCTTGCGCCTTATATTCGCCATATTCACGCGCAGAATGCGGTTGTCGCCGACGAGACCCGCGCCCCATATCTCCTTCATGATGTGCGCGTGGGTGAGCACCTTGCCGGCATTCTTGCCAAGCAGCGCTATTATTTTGAACTCATTGCGCGTCAAGTGAATGTTCTTGCCCGACAACAGAACCGCGTGTTTGTCGTAGTCTATCGTCAGTTCGTCTATGCGGCAGATGCCGGATCGGAACGTTTTTAAATTGGAATTCCTCGCGCCCGAACGCCGTATGGACGTCCTGATTCTGGCAAGCAGCTCGGAAGGACTGAACGGCTTCATTACATAATCGTCGGCGCCGGCGTCGAGGGCCTCTACCTTATCCCTCTCATGCGTACGCGCGGAAACCACGATGACGGGGGTTTCCGTCCATTCTCTCATGGTCTTTAAGATGTCTATTCCGTCCATATCAGGCAGTCCGAGATCTAAAAGCACAAGATCAGGCATGGACGACGTAACCATCATATACGCGTCCGTTCCCGTGCGCGCCACAAGCACATCGTAGTTGTTCACGCTCAAAACCGTTGAGAGGAAGCGGCAGATGCCGTTTTCGTCGTCAACGATCAATATCCTATCCTTATGAGACATCTGCCAAACCTTCCTCCATGGGCAGTGAAAAACGGAAACACGCTCCGCCGCGTCCGCCGGTTTCGACGGAAAAACTGCCGCCGTGCGCATTTACTATAGACGTACAAAGGGATAACCCTATGCCCATATTTCGCTTGCTGTCGGATTTTGTCCTCCGGGCCGTAATGAAATAATCGGTTTCAAGTATATGTTCTATAACCTCGGGATCAATGCTGTCCCCGTCGTTATCAACGGAGAATACGGCGTACCTTCCCGAAACGGCGGCGGACAGTTCGATGCTCGTCATATTCCCGCCGTGTATGACGGCGTTTTCAAGCAGATTTATAAGCACCTGTTCGATGAGCAATATGTCCATGGGAATAAAAAGCGGTTCCGCGGGAATGGATACGTGCAGGACTGTATCAGGATAGCGTTTCTTGAATTTTTGTGAAGTCTCTCCGATCAATTCTTCCGCCAACTCTTGTGTCTTGCGTATTGTGGCCTCGCCGCGCATCCGCGTGACCGATAACAGGTTTTCGACCATTCTGATAAGCCATGTGGCGTCGCTTAATATCTCCTTGAGCATCGAATGCCGCTGTTCTTCCGTGAATGAGCGTTCGTTTTCCAAAATCACGGAAGCCGAGCCGACTATAGAGGTGAGGGGCGTTCGCAGATCATGAGATATCGCGCGAAGGAAATTTGCATACAATTTTTCTTTTTCCGATTCAAGACGCAGTTTCTCCTGCTGCTTGACCTGAGTCGTGAGCGCGCTCGTGATAACGGATACGATGAACATGCTGAGAAATGTTATAGGATACCCTGATATTGTGAAGTTGAACGCGAAATACGGATATGTGAACACATAATTGACGCCGAAAACTGCCGCGACGGAGGCGAATATGCCGTAAAAATAACCTTCCGTCAGTCTCGATACGATCAAAACAATAAGAACGAAGATCAGTGAAATGGAAATGTCCGCTTCATTGAATAAGCGCAAAGCCGCGCAGATTACAAATGCGACGGCTATGGCCGAGATTGTAATCAGCGAATCCTTTAAGTTCAGCGAAAAATATTTCCTCATAAAGGCAGTATACCATAAAATCGGGGCGTGAGCCACGGTAATTTCCTAAAATTAAAGCAAGTGTTGCCTTTAAGCGCGCGCGGGAGTATACTGAACGTAGTGTTTTTGCGAATACGCTGCAGTCGTCAATCGAAGGAGGGGGTATGGAAAATTTTTTCGATCAAAAATTCAATCTGCGATTTTATGAGATGAATAAATTCGGCTTTGCGTCTCCTCCGACAATATTGACGTTATTGGAAGAAACCGCCGCCGAGCATTGCAACGATATAGGATACGGCATCTATGATCTCGAAAAGCGGAATATAGGCTGGATACTGATAAACGGCGCAATAGAGATGATACGTTATCCAAAATACAGAGAAGCTATTACGATCCGGACATGGCTTTCGAAATACAGCCCCGCAAAAGGATACAGAGAAAATATTATCCTTGACGGCGACGGTCGGATAATAGGAAAGTCAAAAGGCATATGGGCGTTTTATGATATAGGGAAGAAAAAACCGATTCCGATATTCAAAGATATAAAAGAGAAATGGGGTGTCGAAACAGAAATATCCGCAGAGCTGAACGCGGATGCGATACATCCTATTCAAAACGGCGCCCCCGTTAAGGAATTTGATATATATCGGTCTGATATAGACAGCAACAAGCACGTCAATAATATACGGTATTTTCATTGGTTGATAGAATCGCTGCCCGACGAGACGGTAGAAGGGTATTACCTGAAAAAAATAGAGGCGAAATTTTTTTCGGAGGCAAACTTCGGCGAAAAAATTCAAGTTTATCTTGACGGGGGCGGGGAAGAGAATATTTTCACGCACACTATGAGAAGCAATTTGGACGACAAATTGTTTGTCGCGGCGTATACCGAATGGGAAAAATATGACGCGTTATTACACACTGCCCGATAGGGGGTTCACCCCCTGTTACGGTTGTGCGACGCTTTATTGGCGCTTTATAATAAAATGTTTCCGCAATATTGCCGCTGTCGCCATCGACAGTATTGCCGCCAAATAGCCGGAAAAAAAGAAGAGCATATGTTCCGATTTGAGAAAAGGAAACGAAACGATGTTGGACAAAACAGCGACAGCGGTAAAAAGGCTTGAAATCAACAGTGATCCGTTTCGCAGTCTTTCCGTTTTTGCGGCGGACAATCGGCGGTTGGGCGCTTCGACCGGAGCTATTTCCCATATGACAAAAAAGGCCGCTATCGACCCCACAATCATGTACATACTTGCGAAACGATAAAACAAATAAATGCTCAACAGAGAAAATATAACGAATACCAAGCAGAATAAAATAATACAGCCTTTATGCGTGTCGGCGTGATAACCTCCCCCGACGCTTCTCATAATTACAAACGAAACGATGAAGAAAAGGGATTCCGATAAGATGCCCAGACAAAAAGCGACGATTAAAATCAATATGATATTGCAAATTGTCGAAATCAGCAGCTGAAAACCGTAAGAATACGTCTCTTTTGTTTGTTCGTCAACAATATTTTTCCGCATATAATAATGTGTTATTCCCATTGCCATTTTTTCAATCATCCCATTCCTTCCCGTAAAATACAATCAAGCTTGTAAATCGTCGCATAATGCCACGGCACATAAACAATATAACGCAGTGCACGAAAAATTGCAACAGTTGCGCGGCGAACGACAGTAATCGGGGGTCGAACGACACATCAGTCGGTGAAGGAAGGGATATTGATCGAAACGGTAACGCAAAAGAGACCGTTCTTGGAACCTGCGTAGAATTGACCGCTGTACTTGTCGACGGCAGCTTCGACGTT
>JAISBV010000130.1 GCA_031266025.1 Eubacteriales Family XIII. Incertae Sedis bacterium | reverse complement strand
GCGTTAACTGCGGCACCGAAACCTTGCGGCCCCGACACCTAGCGCTCATCGTTTACGGCGTGGACTACCAGGGTATCTAATCCTGTTTGCTCCCCACGCTTTCGTGCCTCAGTGTCAGTTACGGTCCAGAAAGCCGCCTTCGCCACCGGTGTTCCTCCCAATATCTACGCATTTCACCGCTACACTGGGAATTCCGCTTTCCTCTCCCGCACTCAAGCCATACAGTTCGCAAGGCAAACAACGGTTGAGCCGTTGCCTTATACCCTGCGCTTGCAAAGCCACCTACGCACTCTTTACGCCCAATAATTCCGGATAACGCTCGCCCCCTACGTATTACCGCGGCTGCTGGCACGTAGTTAGCCGGGGCTTCCTCCTCGGGTACCGTCACTTCCTTCTTCCCCAAGGACAGAGCTTTACGACCCGTAGGGCCTCCTTCGCTCACGCGGCGTTGCTGCATCAGGCTTTCGCCCATTGTGCAATATTCCCCACTGCTGCCTCCCGTAGGAGTTTGGACCGTGTCTCAGTTCCAATGTGGCCGATCACCCTCTCGGGTCGGCTACCGATCGTTGCTTTGGTGAGCCGTTACCTCACCAACAGGCTAATCGGACGCAGGTCCATCCCATACCGATGAATCTTTGGCGTTTCCGTCATGCGACGAAATCGCTTTATCGGGTATTAATCCCGGTTTCCCGAGGCTGTCCCCGAGTATGGGGCAGGTTGCCTACGCGTTACTCACCCGTCCGCCGCTTTCCGCTCCTTCGCTCGACCGAAATCTCGCTTGGAAGCTTCTCGCTCGACTTGCATGTGTTAGGCACGCCGCCAGCGTTCATCCTGAGCCAGGATCAAACTCTCAATTGATTGTATCCAAATCGCTTCCCTTCGCCTCGCGCAAGCCCCTTTCGGGTCTCGTGCTTCGCCGACATTCAGCGCGTTGAATCAAGCTCGGGACAGGCATTGCCTGTCCGAACGCTTTGCGTTCTTTTTATTGCTTTTGAATTATTGTGTTTTAAGAAATTGTACGCGACCCGTTTCGCGTTCTCACGCAAAACAGCATCTTCAGCCGCCGAATCTCTTCGGACGGCTTTTTCGTACTTCAGTCTTAACAAAACCCCTCTCGGGGTTCCTTTTAGACTAAATCTCTGCACTATGCAGTTTTCAAGGTTCTTGCCCCTCTCAAAACGCTCTTTCGAACATCTTCGAAGGACTCTCCGCTCTTTTGGGCGGAGCTTTTTAAGTATACGCCGTTTGTGTGCCCTTTGTCAATTCTTTTTTGCCCGGCGCCCGCTTTTTTATGTTCGGACGCGCCCCCCTTTTCGGCACATCTTGCGCAACTTGCTTAGAATACCATACGATATCTTGACTGTCAAGCGCTTTTTTCCCCTTTTTTAAATTTCTTTTTTTCACTTTTTGTAACTACTCAAACCCCACATGATTTTTACCCGTTCGCAAGCTCCGGGCACAAGTGTCCGGCTCGGAACCTGCCGTCGGTTATTGTCCTCCTCACGTAGCTTCGAGTACGTTCCGGGGGCCAACATGCAGCTTCGCCGCATTTCTCCGCACACTGCGTGTGCTACGCTGTCCGTTTTGCCTGCCGAAGCAAAGCTTCGGGGCAAAAAGGCAAAACCGCCGGCAGAACCCGATCTGAACGAAAACTGACGCGGCGTTTGAGTAGTCTTGATTTAATATTTGAGTGGTAACCACTTTTTTTCACGGGCAAGGTTGATTCGGTTTTGATTTTCCTTTATACTGAACCCAAGGATAAAATTGTTTTTGTATTACAGGAACAGTGTATGCTAATCTACGAACAGTAGTGAGGAGGCAGTTATGTTTGCGGAATGGTTAAAGGGCACTTGGAAATTGGCGTCGTTTACAGGTACGGACGAAGACGGCGTGACGGTCGATATAATGGGGCCCGGCGCGACCGGATTCATCTGCTATTCGAGCGACGGATGGATGTCAGTTCAGATTACGGGAGCGGACAGACCTCGCTACGACATACCCGATGTGGGCGGCGGCACGGAGGAACAAACCTTGGCGGCCGCGCGCAGCCTGTTCGCGTATGCGGGCCCCTTTGATGTCGACGAGGAGAACGGCGTTGTATATCACAATCTGCAATTCAGCCTGATCCCGAACTGGATAGGCAGCAGACAGAAACGATATATCAACAGGGAAAGCGATACCGTGTTGGTGCTGACGGCGGATCCCGCAAGGATGGGCCCCGGAGGTAAGAAGAGGAAGTCTTGTCTGCGCTGGGTACGCTTTTAAAAAAGCACGTCATTCCGGGAAGAACTGTCCCGGAATCCAAAATATTATATGGATTCCGGGACAAGCCCGGAATGACGAATGTATGCTCAGCTAAACGTATCTTGAGCAGTAACCGAAAATAAGCCTACTTACTTACGATACGGCTTTATAAAACGCCCTTACCCACTCCGCCGCGTCAGGCGCGCCGAAGAGCGAAGAACCCGTTACGAATATATCCGTTCCTGCCTCCGCGAGCACGCGCGCGTTGCCAAGACTCACGCCTCCGTCGACCTCGATTTGAAACGACAGTTCCCGCTCTTTTCGTATTTCGGCGAGTCGCCTTACTTTCTCTATGCCTGCGGGCCTGAATTTCTGCCCGCTGTAGCCGGGATTAACGGTCATGATCAAAACAAGCTCGACCTCCGCGAGCACGCAGTCCAGAGCCGAGACAGGCGTGGCGGGATTCAGCGCCACGCCCGGCTTTACGCCGAAATCCCTTATCAAATCCAGCGTCCTGCCGAGCTGAACGCAAGTCTCTTGGTGAACGACGATGTATTCCGTGCGCTCCGTGACGAATTCCGGTATGATCGAATCGGCGTTCTCGATCATCAAATGCACGTCGAAGGGCAGCTCCGTCTTACCGAGAAGACTCTTCATAACGGCGGGGCCGAAGCTGATGTTCGGCACGAAATGCCCGTCCATAATGTCCATATGCAGAAGCTGTACGCCCGCGCGCTCCACGCGCGCCGCGTCGGCCGCGAGGGCAGAGAAGTCGGCCGAAAGTATGGACGGCGCCAATCTGATCATAGCGAAACCCGTTCCTTTCAATCAAATCAGATATAACGAGATTAAAGATATCGGCCGTTCCTCAGATGCCCCGCACCGGTTCCGTCCATACGGTCGGATCATAGAGCGTCGTGTTGTTCGGCACGTATTCCGTCAGATGCCGAGCATCCCTTTTCTTGGCTTTTTCAATGGTTTCCACCGCAATTGTACGACCGCCTCTGCCCACGTTTTCCGCACTCTTCAGATATTCGTAGATTGCGGCGCGTTCCCTGTACATGGTATCTTCCTGTGTGACGTCCGTGCGCGACCAGTACGCGTAACCGTCCAGATAGTTCTCGGTGGCTTCGTCCCAAGATCCAAAGGTGGAACGCAGGCGCTGCGCGATGGGTTCCGCCAAAAGATAGCATTCATCCAATTCCAAGTAGCCGGCCATATAGCCCCAACTGATGAGGTGCATCATGCGGAACCAATCCCATGCTTTTATGCCCTTTTCGCCCCATTTTTTATCCAAGGCGATCACATACGGCCACATGTAGCGATCCACATCGCTCGCTTCCGCGAGAATCTCCCTCATTTCCTGCGCCGTAAAGGATTTTGCCAAGGCGGCGTCCGTCTCAAAGGACGCGTTGTGCCCGTCATCCGTCATCGCGTATATCGTCGCGATCAGATCCTCCCGGCTGTCGCTACCCCATGAACTCGAAAGAATTCCTCGTGAGATTTCCGCATGATCCGCCGACCGTCTGTACATGCCGAGCGTATACGGGTCCGCATAGCTGTTCTGAAACGCGATGATGGAACTGCATCCGAGAATCCACGCTTTCAGGTTGCTGTCCTTTTCAAACGACATATCTTCGCGGATATCTATACAGCGATTTTTGTCGACATACGTCACCTTCTGCGACAGGGCTTCGGATACGAAGCGCAAGGGCAGGAACGTAAGACCCTCAGAATCGATGTACGGCGCCGCGTCGAGCGTCATCGGTTCGCCGTTTATATAAGCGGTCTTATCACCGATGCGCAGGCGCACTTCTTTCTCCGCGCGCGTGATCGTAGCGGTCTTCGTCGCGGCCTCCCAATCGACGCGTCCGCCGATATGCTCCGCGACGGAGCGAATCGGAATCATCGCGCGTCCATTGACAAGAACGGGAACGATGCTCAAAAACACGCCGTCCAACAACAGCAGGAGGTTGTCATAATTCTCGGCGAACGCGTCGGGGAAGCGAGCTCTCGAGACATCAAACCAAGGCTCGTCGAGAAAGGCTTTTCTATCAAAATCATCGTATACGGACATATATGGCAATATGCCTTTGATCTGTGAGCGGAACGCTATGGAACGGGCGCACCATTTCATTACGGGCAACGCGTCGTGACTTCCCCATTCTCCGGAAATTTTCAACATCTCTTCAAGCTCAAAACCTCCGTGCGGTACAGGGCCTTCCATATCGCGTACCGGAGCGGAATAAAAAATCGACTCGTCGCTGAAATCCAACGTGCTTACCAACTTGCAATAAATCAGCACGAATTCAAAATATACGCCGCCGTCGCCGCCGTCAAGTATACTGTACCCAAGGCTGTCGGCTATCTCCTTGATCTTATAGAAGGCCTGCATACCCTCTTCCTCCGCCAGAGAGCGCGCGCGCAGGACGGCGGCCCAATTCTCCGGTTCGTAGACGGCGCTGCCTTCGAATATCGCATAGTCCTCCGGCGTGCACCACGAAGGGGGCGTGGGCGTGACAGCCGCGCCGGCTGCGGACAGACGGGTTGGAACGGTCGCAAACAGCAGAACGAAGATCAAAATCCATACGGGTAATACGCGGATGCTTTTCATTTCAACCTCCATTCGTTCGACGAGAGCCGATATGCGCTCGTCCGACATTGAAACAGTTCCCCCAATCAATACGCGCTTTTTTCTTCGATCTCCCGTTGCATCGTCACATAAGACGCGTAGCGCGAGACCGATATCCTTCCGAGAGCGAGCGCTTCAAGAACGGCGCAGCCGGGCTCCTTGAGATGGCGGCAGTCGTCGAAGCGGCAATCCCCGAGATATTCCCTCATCTCAGGAAAAAGGAACGCCAAGTCCGAGACATCCCCGCCCGCCACGGCAAAGGACGTGAAACCCGGCGTATCGAAGATCATACCGCCCATATCTGTATCGAATATCTCCACATGCCGCGTCGTGTGTCTTCCGCGTCTCGTCCTGCCGCTGACCGTTCCGGTTTCGAGCTCCGTTCCCCCAAGCAGACAGTTGATCAGCGTGGATTTTCCAACGCCCGAAGGCCCCGCGAGCGCGCTCCGCTTGCCGGCGAGCATAGCGGACAGATTCTCAATGCCCGCGCCGCCGGCGCAGCATATCTCGGCCAAGGGATACAGCTCGGCGTATATATCAGTGACGCGTCTGAGCTTATCCTGACTCAGCAAATCGGTTTTATTTATGCAGATCATCGCCTCGGTTCCGGCCATCTCCGCCGAAACGAGCAGCTTGTCGACGACACTGAGGTTGGGCGCGGGATTCGCGGCCGCTATCATAACGACGAAGATATCCACATTGGCTATCGGCGGGCGTACAAACAGATTGCGCCTTGGCAATATATCATTGACCACGCCCTCTTCGTCGTCGAGCGCGTCAAAATCCACAAGATCGCCGACAGTGGGCGTAAGCCCGTACTTTTTGAATATGCCTCTGGCCCTGCACAGGTATGAAACGCCTCTTTCCGCCCCCTCGGGACGAACGCTGTAAAAACCGCCGACGCCTTTAAAAATCAATCCGCGCATTATTGAAGGGTCGCATTTCCGGTAGTGAAGTCGATCGTGTAGACCATGACCGGATCACCGCTGAACATCACATATACCGTAGCTGTACCCTGCCCTGTTACCGAAACGCTTTCGCTCCCCGCGCTCTTGTAACGAACAGCCTCATTTACGATATTGGAAGTGCGTCCCGAAGAATCGGATAAAATGACCGAAAGGTTGAACACCTCACTCGGCGCGGCCGAAAAATCTATGTTGAGCGAAACGCTGCGCGGTTCGTCGGACGGTGGGCCCGCGCTGACTGTGATATTGACCTTGGCGCCGGTCGGAAGCTCCGTATCGGTCGCGTGCTGCTGTTTTATGACGAGTCCCTCCGCGTATGATGCGCTGGCTTCACGCGTAACAACGCCGACGTCAAGCCCTTTATCCGTAAGCGCGGTTTTTGCCTCGTTCTCGCTGAGACCGATCAGAGAGGGCATCGCGACATTTGATATCGTTTCCGGTCCGTCGCTGAGCACGAGATTGATTTTCATGCCCGGCGTACCCTCCGTCCTCGCGTCGGGCGACTGCCGCACGACGTAATCAACAGGCAAGGTGCTGTTTTCACGGCTGACATCGCCCTGTCCGTATCCATAGCTTTCCAATATATATATCGCGTCCGAGAGACTTATACCGCTTACATTCGGAACGGTAATTTCCTCTTCCTGCGCCGACATTGTGGGCGGCGAGTCCGTATCCGGCGCTTCTCCCCGACTCAAATTCACGCGCAGTTTAAAACCCTCTTTGACAATGCTTCCTTCGGGACGCTCTTGCGATGAAATCAAACCTTCCGCATATTCGGAGCTGTACGCGCTGTCAGCGACGATCAACTCCAACTTCATGCTTTCAAGCAATTCCTTGGCGTCATCCTCAGTCATGCCAAGAACACTCGGAAGCTCAAGCTCCGACGGCGCCTTGAGCTGCTGCATGCCCGAGTATATGAACATGCTGACCGGTATAGCGCAGACTAAGGCGAGCAACACGGCCAATACCCTCAGCTTAATATGCTTTCCGATCAGTATTTTGATTTTCCCTTTGCCTGTTTTCATCTTTTTTTTCTTTTTCTCCGAGCCGTCCTCTCCTGTATAATTCGCAACGCGGCCCTCATCATCCGCACCGCCGGTTTCCTCGCCGCTTGCGGCGTTTTGACGCAGCTTTTCAGCCACTTCGGGATTTTCTATAATTCCGGTCACGAAATTGACATTGTCAAGGGCTTCGTATACGTCTTCGGCGCTTTTGAATCTGTTGATCTGATATTTTTCAACGGCCTTCATCACTATCTGTTCGAGACCCGGCGGTACGCCCGAAACGAGCTGTGACGGCGGCGTTGGCTTATCATTCATATGCATTACGGCTACGGCGACCGGATTCTCCGCGTCAAACGGCACCTTGCCCACAAGCATCTCATAAAGAACAATGCCAAGGGAGTATATATCGGACTTCTCGTCCACATAGCCGCCGCGAGCCTGCTCCGGAGAGAAATAATGAACCGAGCCCATCACGCCCTCGCCGGCGTTCTTTACTATTGTGGCGTCGGAAACAGCCCGCGCGATACCGAAATCTGTGATTTTTACGTTCCCGTCCGGCATTATGAGGATATTGTGCGGCTTGACGTCCCTGTGTATGATGTTGTTTTTGTGAGCCATCGTCAGCGCGGAAGCCACCTGTTTTGCTATGCTTATCGCCCGCTTATAATCAAGAGGCGCCTCTGCCGCTATTAAATCGCTCAATGTTCGGCCTTCGACTAATTCCATGACGATGTAGTGGATGTTTTCTTCCTTTCCCACATCGTACACGCTGACGATATTCGGATGATTCAATCGTGCGGCCGCCTGCGATTCCTTGCGAAAATTATCCACGAAGGCAAAGTCCTTCGTGTATTCGGGACGCAATACCTTGATGGCGACAAAACGGTTCAGCAAACGATCACGACCCCTATAAACCACCGCCATGCCGCCGTCGCCTATCTTCTCTACAATTTCATATCTGCCGCCAAGCGCTCGTTCGCTCATGTGATAACATTACCTCTTTCGGTTACAACACTTTCGTAGATTTTTCCGAACGACGGTAAAAATCTTACATCAAATTTCAACGCAAACTACTGTTATATTGTCATATCCGCCGTTCGCGTTGGCTGCGTCCACAAGCATTTTGCATGTTTCGTTCAGACCCGCGCCGGTCGAAACAATTCGGCGTATATCGTCGTCGTTAATCTCTCCGTGAAGACCGTCCGTGCACAGCAGTATACGATCCCCCTGCAATACGTCCGTCATGAAGAAATCCGGCGATACGTCGGTCTCGGCGCCCAAAGCGCGCGTTATCTCGTTCCTCTTTGGATGGACTCGAGCTTCCTCCTCCGTCAATTCCCCGTTTGCAACCATATCGCTCACAACGCTGTGATCATTTGTAATGCGGCTTATGCCCCCCGATCTTATCATATAAGCTCTGCTGTCGCCGATATTGACCGCGAATAGCTTGCCGTGCAATATATGCGCTAACACTGCGGTCGTCGCCATACCCCTGTTCATGGGTTCGTCTCTTGATATGGCGCGTATATCGTCGTTGATTCCGCGAAAACATCGCAGGAAGTATTCCATAAGCGCCGTTTCCGGGCATTCCGCACTGTGAACCGCATCGATGGGGTTCCTCGCAAGAAAGCCTTCCACACCGACGACAGCTCTTCTGCTGGCCAATTCCCCCGAATTGTGCCCCCCGACGCCGTCCGCCACCAAATATATATCGTAGCGCGGCAACACGAGCAGAGCGTCTTCGTTTTCGGCGCGCTGCTTGCCTGTATTCGTCCTGAATCCTATCTTTGACATATTTCACCACATTAAAAAGACGTAACCAAAAGGGTTTTTGATCCGTACGCGCATTATTCCGGAAGATAATCGTTCCTTTGCATCTTGCATACGAAAAAACCGTCCGTTTTGTCGACATGAGGCATGAGCTCCAACATGTCCACGCGTTTAAAATCTTTGTGCTTTTTTAAAAACCGGGCTATCACAACTTGGTTTTCCTGTTTTGAAATGGAGCAGGTGGCATATATAAGGAATCCGCCGGGCTTAACATAGTTAGATGAAACATCCAATATCTCCGCTTGCTTCTTCGATATGGTTTCGAGCTCATCGCTGTTTTCCTTATATTTTATCTCCGGCTTGCGTCTGACGACGCCGAGTCCCATGCAAGGAACGTCCGCAAGCACACGATCCGCTTTGCCCACCAATTCGGAACGAACGCGCGTCGCATCCCAAGTATCGGTTTCGACAATTCTGATTCCGAGACGCTTCGCGTCATGTTCTATCTGTGACAGCTTTCTTTTGTATATATCCCAAGCATATATCTTGCCCCTGTCCCCCATACGCTCCGCCATAGCGAAGGCTTTGCCTCCCGGCGCCGCGCATACGTCGATAATGACGTCGCCGGGATGAGGATCCACAAGTTCTGCGGCTATCTGCGAGCTTTCCTCCTGAACGGAAAACAGCCCGCTCTTGTACATACGGCCTCCCAGAAGATTTGCGCCCGTCACGAGCAAACATTGCGGCGCTCTCTCGCTCACCCTTACATCATAGCCCTTAGAGCTGAGACGCGTCAGTATGTCCTCACGCCGCGCCTTGAGCTTATTGATGCGAATGGCAAAATCAGGCGTTTCGTTCCCGGCCGCCAAAAGCGCCTCCGCACCCTCGGATCCGTAGCTGTCGAGCCACAGCTTCACGATCCAATCGGCATATGAATACTTGACGGAAAGATATTTGACCTCATCCTCTTCGCGAGACGGCAGCGTCACGTATTCCCTATCACGTATGTACTGGCGCAGTACGCCGTTTATAAAGCCCTCATGGCCGGGTGAAAAACGCTTTGCCAGATTCACGCTTTCATCGACGGCGGCATAATCGGGAACCGAGTTCATAAACACAAGCTGATATATCCCCATGCGCAGGATGACAAGATCGCAAGGCTTCAGCTTGCCGAGAGGCATCCGTATAAAATTCCCGAGAACATAGTCAATATATATTTTATTCTTCAAAACTCCGTATGTCAACTCACGCACAAAACCGGGCGCGTTTGGACGGCCGCGTCTTATATGGCTTTTCAGCGCGATATTGGAATAAGCCATATCGTTTTCTATATCGAGCAGCGTGTAGTAGGCCGATTTTCTGTTGATGTCCATATTTGCCTCCATTGCAGCCGGCAGGCCGCCACAAATATTATAAAAGTATTAACCTCTTCATGTAAAAATTGCGCCTGTATGTATTTTATTACCTCTTAGATATTCGGCGACCCGCATGGGACGCTTGCCCGGAGATTGTATGACGGTAATGAGCACGGCCCCGTCGCCCGCAGCGACCGATATACCGTCGTCCGAGATCGAAACCGCAGTTCCGGCCGGCCCGGGGCGCGTCACGGGTATGGGGAACGCTTCCCACAGTTTCAGCATCGCGTCACCCATACGCGCAAAAGCGATCGGGTGAGGATTCATACCCCGTATCAAGCTGCATACCGCATCGGAACTCTTTGAAAAATCCACGTGTGCATCCTCCTTGCGTATCATGGGCGCGTAACAGGCTTTGCTTTCATCCTGCGGCCGGCGCGGCGCCCGACCCGTTTCTATGCAAGGGAGCGTGTCCGTGAGCAGTCTCGCTCCCATACGGGAAAGCTCGTCGAAAAGCTCGCCCGCCGTCTTATTTTCTATATTTGTTTTTCTTACTGCTATGATATCACCCGTGTCCATTGTCTCCGCCATATGCATAAGCGTGACGCCGGTCTCGCGTTCACCGTTCATAACAGCCCTCTGTATGGGAGCGGCGCCTCTGTAAGCCGGAAGTATCGAGGCGTGTATATTAATACAACCGAGTCTCGGCAGGCTCAGTACATCAGCAGGTAAAATTCTGCCGTAGGCCGCGACTACTATCAAATCCGGCGCGGCGTCCGTGAGCAATTCCCGAAATTCCGTATTGTTCGTGAGACTTAAGGGCTGGATCACAGGGATAGCGTATTCGCCGGACATATCCTTCACCGGAGGGCTTTGCAACCTTTTTCCTCTGTCTCTGCGCCTATCGGGCTGTGTTACCGTCATAACGGGCGCGCGTCCGCACTCGCACAGGGCTCTCAGCGGGGGAACGGCAAATTCCGGGGTTCCCATATATACTATTCTCATCCGGTATGCTCCTTAGCGCCGAGAAAAACGAACGAAGGCCGGCGGATTTTTGATCGCAAACACCTGTCCGCGCGAATCGCTGTCAGCCGTCCGCAGATCTGACGAAAGACGCCTTGTCCACGAACAATATCCCGTCAAGATGATCTATCTCATGACAAAGGGCTTTGGCAAGCAAACCCTCCCCCTCTATCGTAAACATTTCACCGCGTCTGTCGACGGCCTCCACCTTCACGCGCGTAGGTCGCCGAACCGCTCCCACAAAGCCCGGAATGCTGAGACAACCCTCTTCCTCTTCCGCCTCGCCCTCCGATTCCAAGAGACGCGGGTTTATCATTTCAACCTTGACGCCGTCGGCGTCTTCTTCGTCCTTACTCGTATCTATGACCGCGATTCGCCGCATTACGCCTACTTGAGGCGCCGCCAAACCGATTCCGTTATTTTCTTCAAGGGTTTCCCACATGTCGTCAAGAAGCGTTACTATCCTCTCGTTGACTTCCGCGACTTCTCTGGATTTTTTCCTGAGAATCTCGTCGCCCTCCAACACTATCTGTCTGAGTGCCATGATTATCCTTTCATCCCGATCGCGGCGCGTTTCGTCGCGTTCACGTACAATTGTACGGGTTCACATCTATGGATATGCTGTATTTTTTACTGTCCTTGCTCATTGCGAAGTTTCGCTTTTTTTCCGATAGGAACAGCTCAATGTCTTCCCTGTCGGAAGGCGGCGTCTTCACATATATAAGGCGGCGAAAGAGTTCGCTCGACTTATATATCCGCGCACGATTCGGTCCGAGTACGCGTTTTCGGGAAGCCGCGCCTTCGCGCGCGCGCAAGAGCTCCGCAAACTCATCCGCGCCGGCCGTCGCCGCCGTCTCGTCACGAGAACTGACCGTGATCTGCACAAGGTCACAGAACGGCGGGTATTCCATAGCTTTTCGCAACGAAAGTTCCGCGCTGTAAAAAGCGTCATAATCATTTTCCGCCGCTAAGCAAATCGCATAATGCTCCGGCTTGTACGACTGTATTATAACCCTGCCTGTTTCATCGCCGCGTCCCGCCCGCCCGGCGGCTTGAGTAATCAGTTGAAACGAACGCTCGGCGGAACGAAAATCGGGTATATTCAGGCTCACGTCGGCGGAAACTATGCCGACAAGCCCCACATTGCTGAAGTCAAGCCCTTTTGCCACAAGCTGCGTGCCAACCAAAATCCGCGTCTTGCCTTTACGGAAACGCGTGAGCAATCCGGACGCGCTGCCTTTCTTCCGCGTCGTATCAAGATCAAGACGCTCTGTCGCAGCATACGGGAACAACTCGCGTGCAAGCTCCTCTACCTTCTCCGTGCCGGCGCCGAAAAAACGCATATATTTACCGCCGCAACAGGGACAAAGCGGTGGAATCTCGCGGCGCTTACCACAGAAATGGCACTGTGCCTCATCTTCGGCCCTGTGATATGTCAGGGCTATGCCGCAATCATCGCATTGCATCACATATCCGCAACTTCGGCATGAAACGAACGTCGAATGGCCCCTGCGATTCAGAAACAGTATGATCTGCTTGCCCGCCGCCAAAGATTCATCCATGGCGCGGTAGAGCTCAAGACTGAAAATAGTCTTATTGCCGTTCTTCAATTCGTCGCGCATATCCACGATGCTCACATTCGGAAGCGGGGTTCCGGTGGATCGCCTTTTCAGACGCAATCTCTCGTAAAGCCGCCGGCCGGCGCGATAATTCGAAACGAGCGAAGGCGTCGCACTGCCGAGTATGACGACCGCGCCGTTCTGACCGGCGCGTTTTATAGCCACTTCTGCGGTATCGTACTTTGGCGACATGTCCGATTTATAGCTGCCTTCATGTTCCTCGTCCACGACGATAAGCCCTATGTCGCCGACAGGAGCGAATACGGCGGAACGCGCGCCTATAACGATTTGTGCGGCGCCGTCCTTTATGCGTCTCCATTCATCATAGCGTTCTCCGGCGGACAGTTTGCTGTGCAAAGCCGCGACGCGTTCTTTTCCGAAACGGGCGACAAAGCGTCCTATGGTCTGGGGCGTCAGCGATATCTCGGGTACGAGAACTATCACGTCCTTGCCTTTTTCAAGAGTTCTTTCCGCGGCTCGCAGATATACCTCTGTTTTGCCGCTGCCCGTAACGCCGTGAATAAGGAATGTCCTGTATCTGCCGCCGTCTATGCGCGGCAATATGCGCTTCAGCGCCGCATCCTGCTCGTCCGTGAGCGAAACGCGGATGTCATCGGGTATTTCATCAAATTCGGGTCTTCTGCTCTTGCCTCTCTTTGACGGGCTGCCGGCCGGCAAGAAGCAGTGTACAGCCTCAATATAGCGGCAAAAATACCGCTTCCGCATCCATACACAGATATCTATCGTATTCGCGTCAAGCGCTATCTCACCGTCGATGCGGCTCACATACTTGAGTCCTTTTATATTCTCGCCTATTTCATCCTTGACGGCCGCGACAAAAGCAGCCTTTTCGCGGTTGCCGGCCGTAAACGGAGCGAACACTCTCATACCGACCGATACGTCGTCGAATGCGCAACCGTATGTATAAAGCGAATCCGTGCGTTCGGCGTCATTGTCTATGATTAGGTCAACGTATTTCATCGTCGAATGCGCTCTTTTTCCCGGCGAAACAACAGCCGCAACTGTTTTGACGATATAAGCCGTATTTCTTCGAAAGCTCGACGGAGCGCCGATAGCCGTTTTTTTTCTTGAAATCTTCCGCGTGATAGGCAACATGATAGCGCATTCCGAGTCTCATGCCTATACGCGTTATCGCTTCGCAGTCTTTGTGAGGGCTCACCGTCAGCGTCGTGGCAAAGGAATCGAAACTCCCTATCGCAGCTGTTTCCGCCGCCTTTTCGAGTCGCAAACGAAAACAGACAAGGCACCGCGGCCCGCCTTCGGGCGCGTCCTCAAAGCCGCGAACCGCCTCTTCGAACAGCAAGGGTTCATATGCGCCTTCTATGAAGTCCAACGTATCCTCAGCGCTCTTAAATCTGTTATACTGTTCTATAAAATCAAGCTGCGCTCCCTTGCGCCGCTCGTATTCTTCTTTGTCTGTGATATTGGGATTGTAAAAAAATACAGCGATGCGGCGTCCTTGGGCCAAGCGCTCGACAACGGCCGTGCTGCACGGCCCGCAGCAACTGTGAAGCAGCAACCTTTGTTTCGCTACAGCCTCTTCGCCTCCCGCGAATCGTTCAAAGACACCGCCTGTGCGAACATTGCCGGCATTAATTGTATTTTCGACGCCGCAGGCGCGTTTCTCATCATCCATGCAGTTTATTATACTATATACGCGCGTGACAATCAAGGAATTGCCGCCGGTTTTGCCGGTTTTTCCGTAGGCCGCGTACCTTCGTCGCCAAGGCGTCCGTCGTTATAGTGTTTACGGCAAAGGGACACATACATATCGTGACCGCCTATAACGACCTGCTCCCCGCTCTTAACGAATTTGCCGTCTATGACGCGCGCCACCATGGTGGCCTTCCTGCCGCACCAACAGATGGTCTTTATCTCCTCTATTTTGTCCGCGTAGACCAACAGATAGTACGAACCCTCGAACAATTCGTTCTTGAAGTCGTTCTTGAGACCGTATACCATTACAGGCGTATCGCAACTGTCCACAATCTCTGTCAATTCTTGAATATGGTGTTTTTTCAAAAATTGCCCTTCGTCTATGAGTACACAGGCGATGCTCTCCTTTTTATTTTCGGTCATAAACAGCGTCAGCACATTCGTTTCATCGAAAATCGACAAGGCTTCGCGCCTGATGCCCGTTCGCGACAAGACAGAGCCCCCGCCGCCCCTGTTATCGACGGCGGGCGTAAGAACGAGGACGCGCATACCTCTTTCTTCATAATTGTACGCCACGCGAATGAGTTCGAGCGACTTTCCCGCGTTCATGGAGCTGTATCTGTAGTATAGCTGAGCCATAATCCTCCAATACAGTTGACGGAATAATCGTATCGGCCTTAGGCACTGTGAAAAAATAACCTGCTTGTTATTTTTTCACAGTGCCCTACAGCAGGCCCGACAGAAGCCGAGAGACCCCTTCTTTGAATTTAATGACTATCGACCTTTTGCGGTAAAGCGCCTTTGTCAACTCATGGCTTTGAACCGCGTCGGTTTCGAATATCGTTTCTATTTTGTATGTCTCCGCCGCGTCATATATAAAGGCGTTGCCCTCGAAATTGAGCCTGAAGCTCCTGTTGTCAAAATTGGCGGAACCTATGGACGCGACCTCGCCGTCCACTGCCATGGTCTTGGCGTGCAAGAATCCGTTGTCGTATATATAGACGCGCGCGCCCGCGTCTATCAGTACGCCCGCGTAATAATATGTAGCCCAGTACACGAACATGTGATCCGGCATGCGCGGAATCATAATGCGCACGTCTACGCCTGACAGCGCGGCGGTCTTCAGGGATTCGAGTATACTCACGTCGGGTACGAAGTATGGCGTCTGTATGTATATGTTCTTCCTTGCCGCCGATATCATTTTGAGATAGCTGTGCTTTACCTCTTCGCGCGAAGAATCGGGGCCCGACGTTACTATCTGTACAGCCGTGCGTCCGAGACCGACCGCGTCCCCATAGTATGCACGGTCTATGAGCAGACTTTCCTTGGAAGCAACGCGCCAATCGAGTATGAATCGCGCGTTCATGTCGTGAACGGCGCTGCCCACTATCCGAAGATGCGTGTCGCGCCAATACCCGAATTTCTTGACCCTGCCGAGGTATTCGTTACCGATATTGAATCCGCCCAGATAGCCTATCTTACCGTCTATCACGACGAGCTTCCTGTGGTTGCGGTAATTCAGCTTCATGCTGAATATCTTGAACTTGGGCGGAAAGAAAAAAGCAAAAAGTCCTCCCGCCGACTTGAACTCCGCAAGATGGTTTTTTTCATTGAATTGCCGTCCGCCCATCGCGTCTATCAAAAGCCGCACTTCAAGACCTTCTCGCGCTTTCAAAGTAAGCGCGGAAATAAGCGACCGGCCCGCCTCATCGTTCTTTATAATGTAATATTCGACGTTTATGGCGTTTTTCGCTTCTTTTATGTCGCTCAACAAGGAATCCAACATATGAACGCCGTCCGTGATGATTGATACACGGTTGTCCTGAGTCAGGAACGAGCCGGCATAAGTCTGATTCATCTGAATCAGACTCTGCCATTTCTTTTCCTCGGGGTTCACGTATTTGAAACTGTCGGATTGAACCTGCGCGATCTGTTCGCGCAGAGGATTGTTAACTACAAGCTCCTCATAGCGAGAAAGTCTGAATATCCGTTGTCTCGATATATTCTGAGAGAACATGAAATAGAAAAGAATCCCCACAGCGGGTATGAGAAACAGAATCATAATCCACGCCAGTGTCGCCGAAGGGTCTTTTCTTTCCAAAAATATGATCGTCAACGCGATAATAAAATTAATAACGAACAGAACGGTCAAAAGACCGGAAAACGCAGGAAACCAAATTTCAATCATAAATTAACGCCATAGGCGCCGATCGGCCGGCGTCGGGTTTTGCCCGGCCGCGCATCAAATCAGAGCGTCTACCCTTCCTTTCAGCTGAACCGCGTCAAGCGGGCCCGATACGCGATCCGCCTCTTCGCCGTCCTTAAAAAACAACAGGGTGGGCATGCCCAACACTTTGTTCTTTAGGGCCAATTTCTTCGAATCGTAGACATTTATCTTCGCGAAACGCGCCCGGCCCTCGTATTCGAGAGCGACCTCGGCGAACGCGGGCGCCATAAGCTTGCAGGGCATACACGAATCGGCATAGAAATCAATCACAATGAGTCCCTGCTTACTAAGGACTTCACCTTCGTAATTTTCTTCCGTCAGCATTATAATATTCCCGTTCATTTTAACCTCCGTTCGCTATTAAAGCCGCGCGTCGCCGGCCGATTAACGCTTCGTTCGCAGTCTTGATTGAACCTTTGAGCGGTAACCGTTCAGAACCGTCTTTTGCGACGCCCGTCACATCCACATTATTGTACCATACATAAATAAAAATGAAAAGCGTCTATTCGGGTCGGAGCATAACGCGCGTTTTCGTCGTCAAATGAGTAAGACTCGGCGCCTGTATGTTTTGACAGGATTGATGCTATGATGACGATAAAATTAAATACAAAAGCTTTTGTCTGCGCCCTTGCGTTTATGATGCTTTGTCCGCTCACAGTTTTGAGCGCTTCGGATTTTACGGCCGCGAGCGAGATGGTGCAGTCGGACGACGCGACAGGCAAGGCTTGGGCGGAGTACATGGTGATGAGCGCCGGAGCGAAGACGGACGCCGAGATGATACGCGCGGTTTACGGCGTATACACGAACAATATGGAATATGACCGCGACGCGCTTGTCGCAGTGCGTGATCTGCCCGCCGGCGAACGCGCGACGCGCATACAAAGATACGACTATCTGTCCGTTTTGACGCTCGTCGCGGAATACCTGACGGGGAAGAGCACGTCAAAACCAAAGAGCCTGTGCGGCGGCTACACGTACGGCATAGCGGGCAGTCTGCGGGCGCTCGGCATACCCGTGAAGATAGAAATAGGCAAGATCGACAGAGCGGCGCGCAAAGGCGAAATTTATTTCGACGCTAACGGCAAAAAGCGCGTTTCTTCGGGTAAAGGTGAAACACCTCACCGATATCTGAACGGCAGATGGGTCAAAATATCGGATCTTCACGCGAGACTGTCGATATGGGTCGAGTCGCTCGGACGATGGATGTCCGCCGATCCCACATTCGATTCAATATCGGACGGCGACTCATATTTCGATATGGACGCGGCAAAGTACGCGGAGCGTTGGACAATGCTTTACATCTCAAAAGAGAGGACGCCGAGGGCGTGGAAGGAAAATTCAGAGCTCCCGACCGTGCCTCCTCCGCCGCGAGAACCGCCCGCACGGCTCGCGCGTCGCCCATAATTTGAGCATTTTTGGCGGAATCTTTGAGCAAGCAACAAATTTTTTAATTTTTATTGTGGAAATTTTCAATCAATACTTGATTTTTGATTCAGAGGTATATATAATAGAGAACGTGGTTATCCCCCTAATAACCTCATTAATCTCTAATCCCAATACCCCTTTTGAACAAGATAAGCTGCACCCCTGCAGCTTATCTTGTTTATATGGGCATTTTAAAGGCTTTTGACCGCAGGCGCAGGAGGAAGCGACGTGCATTTTGTGGATACGGTTTATGAGGAACCGTTCTATTCTTCCGAAATATTCGACTTCTATTTCGGCGACGCCCGTCTCGGCGTATTCGATATCGAAACCACGGGGCTCGGCGCGAACAGCGCCAAGATCGTCCTCGGCGGTCTGCTGACGCCATGCGCCGGCGGCGTCCGCGTCAGACAATTCTTTTCGGAAGGATCACATGAAGAAGTCGATCTTCTTACGCTGTATACGGACGCCATAGGCGGCGCGGACGTGCTGTTCAGCTACAACGGTGATCGTTTCGACGTTCCGTTCGTGAACGCGCGGCTTGAGCGGCGGCATCTCGCACCGGCGTTCGACGCTTGCCTGAATATTGACATGTACCGCGTGGTTCGCGGACATTCGATGCTCAGCGGCATGCTTCCGAATTTGAAGCAAAAGACCGTAGAAGACTATTTGGGTCTGTGGCGTGAACGCAAAGACGACATTTCGGGCGCGGACAGCGTCCGACTGTATTACGAATATACGGCCAACGGGTCGCCCGAACTGCTGCGCCGCATATTGCTGCACAACAGCGACGATCTGCGGCAACTCGCGCGTATCTTGCGCCTGTTCGCCAAACTGGATATGCACGAGGTCGCCGCCCATACGGGCTTTCCCGTGAAATGCGGCGAATCCTTGGCGTTTGTCAACGGAATCAAGATAGACCGGCATGCCGTTGAGTTTTCGGGCAGATACAAGGCGCTGCCTTTCGATTATGTGATCTTCGACGAACCGTGGCAGGCGTCGTTCCAAAACGAGACCGAAAGCTTCAGCATACGCATTCCGTGCCTGTACGAAAAAGGGGTCGTGTTCGCGGATATTGCGGAGCTCGGCGCGGACGACGGCGAATTTGCCGCCTATCCGGCTTACGGCAGCGGTTATTTGGCGCTTCGCCAAGGGAACGAGATAAACTACGGGCCTATGAACAGGTTGATCAAGCGCATAACAAGAACGGCGCTTGCGCGTTTCGGCGCGTAGGAAGCTTCTGCTGCAATACCCCGCAGCTTGCTGCGGGGTCGTTTATTCTTCGCGGCAGACAGGCTTGACCGGCGTCGGCAAAATGGGAATTCCCACGAATTGTGCTTTTATTATTCGGCGCGGCGTGATACAATATTATCGAAACTATTGCAAAAAACATCACTGCGAGATTTACACGGGAACGTATTTCGTCTCGTTTTATAACATAAAAGGAAGTATGACCGTATGAGAATACGCTCAAGGCTCGACAAGGCGTTTATGAGCGCTTTTCCTGTTCCGTTCGACGACCGCTCTAAATTTGTGTTTTTCAGCGACGTGCATCGCGGCGACGACAGCCTGTCGGATGAATTCGCAAGGAACAGGCATATCTATTATCGCGCGTTGAATTATTATTATCAAAACGATTTCACATACGTAGAAGTGGGCGACGGCGATGAGTTATGGGAGAATCGACAGTTTCAGCGCATCTACAATTCGCATTCGCTCATTTTTGAATTATTGAAAAAATTTCACGCCTCGCGCCGCTTGTACATGCTGTACGGCAATCACAACATGCAGCTGAAAAAACAATCCTACGTCGATAATAATCTGTACGTCGTTTATGACGATTACCTTGAAACGGAAGAGGCGCTATTCTCGGATATGCACGTACACGAAGCCTTGGTCTTGAAGCACAGGGATACGGAGCAGGAGATATTTGTTGTACACGGGCATCAGGGCGATTTGCTGAACGACCAGCTATGGCGCGTGTCATGCGCCCTCGTGCGCTACTTTTGGCGCTACCTGCATTTTGCGGGCATACATTACATGTCGAGCCCCGCGCGAAACAGGGAGAAACGGCACCGGCTCGAAAAGCATTTTCGTAAATGGAATCTCACGAACGGGATCAGCATCATCTGCGGGCATACGCACAGGCCCAAATTCCCTTCGCCCGGAGAGCCCGCGTATTTCAACTGCGGTTGCTGCATACAGCCGAGGGGCATACACTGCCTTGAGATCACATACGGCAAGATATATCTCGTTTCATGGCGCATGCACAGCAAGAGGGACGGCAGCCTGTACATAAAACGCAATATAGTGAAAGGCCCGGAATCCATAATAAACTTCTGTTCAAACACGAGTTATTACAATTTCAACAAATAGCGAAATCGGGTCTCAAGCCGGCCAACCCGCGTGTGAACAGCCCGGAAAGGACGGACAGTATGAATAAAGACGGACATATGAATAAGTATCCCGATATAGGCGCGGCCGAGCTTGCGCGCAGGGTAAAAGCGGACAGTTTTCGCATGGCTTCTCTTTCGAGCGACGCGCGCAACGGCGCTCTGCGCGCGATAGCGGAAGCTCTCGAAACGCATAAAGCCGAGATATTTGCCGCGAACGAAGAGGATATCGCCGCCGGGGCGCAAAGCGGACTGCCGGAGCCCGTCATGACGCGGCTGCGCTTTGACGGGCACAAGCTGCGTGACGCCGTCGCGGGCATACAAGATCTCATATCGCTGCCCGACCCGCTGTTTCGTACACTCTTGCATCGAGAACTTGACGAAGGACTTGCTCTTCGGCAAGTCAGCTGCCCCATAGGTGTAATAGGCGTCATATTCGAATCGCGGCCGGACGCGCTGATACAGATAGCGTCGCTGTGCCTTAAGAGCGGCAACTGCACGATCCTCAAAGGCGGCAGCGAGGCCGCGCGCACGAACAAAGCGCTGTTCGACGTCATATTCAAGGCCGGCGCCGAAGCAAAGCTTCCCGAAGGATTTTTAACTTTGGCTGAAACGCGCGCCGATGTAGACGAGCTGCTCGGCTGTCACGAGTTTATAGACCTGCTTATACCGAGGGGCTCGAACGCGTTCGTCAGATATATCATGGAGCATTCGAGCATCCCTGTGATGGGGCATTCCGACGGCATCTGCCATATATACGCGGATAAATCCGTCGACGTCCCAAAAGCCATACCTGTTATACGCGACGCGAAGACACAATATGTCGCCGCCTGCAACGCGGCAGAAACCCTGCTCGTTCACCGCAAGGCGGCCGCCAAGCTGCTTCCTGCGGTCTGCGCCGATCTTCGCGCGCACGGCGTAGAAGTAAAAGGCTGCGGCGAAACACTGAGGCTCGTTCCCGAACTGTCGCCGGCCGAGGAAGACGACTTCGCGACGGAGTATCTTGATTATATCATCTCCGTCAAGATCGTCGAAAGTCTCGATGAGGCCATAGATCACATTAACAAATACGGCTCTCACCATACGGACGCCATACTGACGGAAGACTCGGCCGCAGCCGAGCGTTTTATGCTGCTTGTAGATTCGGCGGGCGTATATCACAACTGCTCCACGCGTTTTGCGGACGGCTTTCGCTACGGCTTCGGCGCCGAGGTGGGCATTAGCACGGGTAAGCTTCACGCGCGCGGCCCCGTAGGACTTTCGGGCCTTGTAACATACAAATACGAGCTGCGCGGCTCGGGTCAGACTGTAGGCGATTATGCGGAGGGCCGGCGTGAATTTCATTTCAAGGATTTATAGAGCGGAATAAACAAAAAACAGTATTGACTTTTTTTTTAGCAAAAAGTCGGGTATAATGGAATCATAACTTCGCTGCCAATGTCCCCGCTTCAGGCGAAGTTACGGCGGCGGGCTCCGCTTCCCGCAACAAGCGGTGGGCATCTCCCCCGCTTCGTTGAAACGCACAGGTGTAAGAAAAATTTCTACATTCGAAATTTTTCTGCTGATGCGTTATAACATCAAAGATAGGAGCTCCACATGGCGATACATGTACAGAAGCAAAACAACGGCTTAATCAATGTTTCTTTTTCCGGCAGGAGAGAGGATTCGCAGATCATAGATCTGAACCGTGTAAACAATGTGACGGGCGAAATAGCGTTTGAGCTGTTCAACGAGTTGCACGGTTACGGGCGCAGCTTGTTCATCATGAGCAAAATAGATCATAACGATCATGCGGATACGCTTTGTATGGTGAATTTCACGCCGTTCAGCCCCGACGTTCCGCAGTACAGTCCCGACGATCTGAATACGCTGATATCGCTGCTTGAAAAAAATATAGAGGCGTCGAGTCGTTATAAGCAATTGCTGCACGGCAAGACGGAAACGCCTTTTTTCATTTGGCGCGACGCTCATTGCACGACCGTGACGGCAAAATGCGACGACGGCGTCATAGTCGCCGCCTATCACGACGAGCATCCGAATTCCAATATGGGCGCGTATATAGCTATGACGTCCGTCTATTTCGCCAAGCTTGATTATATGTACGACGACAAACGGCTCGGCGAAGCGATATCGGGTATGCTTGTGGACAGGGATTCACCCTTTATAAATATTTACGGCGTTGCTACCGATATAATAAGGGATTATTTGCTGGACGAATAATGCGTTATAATGATCGCTCCGCCGCCAACCTGAGCGCGCGCGCCGCCGCATATACGTCTTCCGCCGACAATATAGCCGAGACGACGGCTATGCCGCTCGCGCCGGCGAGCATCACGGATTCCGCGTTATGCGCGTTCACGCCGCCTATGCCGACGATGGGCAACCCGGTCGCCGCTTTGATATCTCGGAGCGCATCCGCGCCTATTGTCACCGTGTCCGACTTCGTTCCCGTGGGGAACATGGCGCCGACGCCCAGATAATCGGCGCCGGCCCGTTTTGCCGTGAGCGCCGCTTCAACGCTTCGGGCTGTGGCGCCTATGAAAATACCGGTTCCGACTATCTTACGCGCCGTTTCGACGGGCATGTCCGAAGCGCCGAGATGAACACCGTCCGCGCCGACGGCCAACGCTATGTCCGCACGGTCGTTTATCACGAGCGGCACGCCGAGACGCCTTGTCAGCGACCGCATAGAAAACGCCGCTTTTAAAAAATCACGCGTGTTAAGCTCTTTCTCGCGAAGCTGCACCATAGTGACGCCGCCTTTGATCGCGATCTCCGTTACTTGATCAAGCGAACGTTCCCGCGCGAGGGCGCGGTCGGTACAAAGATAAAGCAACAATTTTTTTTCATCAAACATGGCGCGCCTTTACTTTATGTGCGATTGAGGAGGATTTGTCGCAGTGGCTTACAAATCGAAATTCCGAAGCCCCGAAACAGATACTTTTTTTGAGGCCGTCCTTTCCTTGCAAAACGCCGAGGAATGCTATCGTTTCTTTGAGGACGTCAGCACCGTCAATGAATTGCGCGCTCTTTCACAGCGCTTTTTCATCGCGAAGCTTTTGTCCGAGGGCAAAACCTATCAGGAAATCGAGAGGCTGACAAAGGCCAGCACTGCGACGATAAGCCGCATAAACAAGTGCTATCGTTACGGCGCGGAAGGCTATGTTACAGCTATCAAACACCTCTCAGACCGATTACTCACGCCGGGTAAAGAATAGAAAATCATTTCTTGCGTTCTCTCCGCTATCAAGAAGCGGGGCGAGGGCGCTCACTTTTTCTTTGTCGATCAGTACGGTATACATAGGCGTTCCTCCGAAAGACACCTGTCGACCGGTTTTGATCGCGCATTTCCTGCCGGTCGATTTTAATTGACGGGATTGATTGAACTTCTCATGAAAATTTTAGCATATATAAGAAATAGCGTCAACGTGCAATGGTTTAAGATTTATTAAAAAATTTGAAAAATGTTACAGTTCAGAGGTTAGCTGCGAAATAAGGTATTACACCTTTATAATCCAAAAGGATGTCATTCCGGGCTTGTCCCGGAATGACGGTAAACTCCTACCGGCTGAAGCCGGGGAGTTCTCGAATGGCGCCTTCCAATCGTTTGCATAAGGCGCACCGTTCGCTACGCTCACTTCTCCGCTCACTGCGTTCGCTACGCTGTCCTGTTTTACACTGCGGCTGAAGCCGCGTAAAACAAGCAAACGAGGATAGGCGCGCAACAAAATGAATGAATAATTCCTCATTCATGTATCCCGTCAACATACCTCTGAACTGTAACTGAAGAAATCAAACAGCATATCGGGCGTTTCATCCCTGTTTTCCGGCGTTACCGTGAATACGCGCACTTTTTCGTGAGAGCGTACGCCGGAGAGGAATGGAAGGCTCTTAGACGCGGACGGCGGCTTGACCACGCCCAATACCGGCGCCGCGCCGTCAAGAAGGGAAAAAACCGTCTTTTGGAATCCGAGCGCATCGGTCTCCATAAAGCCGAGCTCATCCATTATTATCAGATCACAGTGCGCGGCTCGCCGTAAAAGCTCCGCGCCGAGACCGTCGAACACATCGGCATAGCTCTCGTATCGGAACGCGCGTCTGTCCCTGATCGCAACCATGCGATCTTTCGAAAAGGCGAGCGAACACTCCGCGTTTTCTCCGTAAGGCATGATATATACGGCGTCACGCCCTCGTTCGTCCTCCGGGCCGGCTACTGTTTTGAAGCCGCCGACGTCGGCGCGAAGCAAGACGAGGCGGTTCGTGAACTTCCTGATCGCAGTGGATTTGCCCACACCCCGTTCACCCGTCAAGAACATATGTATTTTTTTCACGCGCGGCCCCCTTTACCGGTCTCAGTTCCACAAGGGCGACGGATAAAGCCCCACCCTGTGTTTTTCGCGCATGGCATCGCTCACGCTTTCCCTATCCTCTTTGTATGTGACGCCGTACCATTTGTCCTCGCTCTTCAGCACCGAGACCTCCGCCTCGCCCCTGCGAATCTGAGCGTCGATTACAGCAGGAAGAAGGTATTCACATTTTTGGGGATTTATGAGCAGGTTCTCCGAAAGAAAGTGCGGGAAGTCACGCGCCGCCAAGTCCAAAAAGGCCGGCGTCAAACACCAAAAATTCATAGAAACGAGCGTATCCCCGCTTATCTCCGTCCAAGCGCCGTCGTCCGACGGGAAACGCGCCCCGCCGAGGCTCTTTTCTATCCCGGTTCGCTCTTTTATGCGCGACAGTTTTCCGCGCGCGTCGGTTTCGCAAACGCCGCGCGTCACAGCGCCGTGATCCGTCAGCGTGTTTTTTGTGAGATAACCGACCATGCCGTATTCATGCTTCCCGCCCCCGCTTCTCGGCGCGCTAAGCCAATCAAAGGCCGTTTTGAACGCTGTAGGCCCGTAGTAGTCGTCGGCGTTTATGACGAGGAAGGGGTTTTCCCCAATGAGCTCACGGGCGGACAGCACCGCCTGCGCCGTGCCCCACGGTTTTTCCCTGCCCTCGGGAACGCTGAAACCGCCCGACAACTGCCGGACGGACTGGAACGCGTACGCCGTGTCGATGCGTCCGCGCGCCCCGGCGCCGAGGAGTCTGTCAAAGTCGTCTCGATTTTCACGCTTTATAATGCACACGAGCCGTTCAAACCCCGCCCTTACGGCATCGTATACGGAGTAATCCATGATAATCTCTCCGCCCGGCCCCATGGGTTCTATCTGCTTCAGACCGCCGTAACGGCTGCCCATTCCCGCGGCCATAATGACCAAGATAGGTTTTTTCATCTACGGTTCTCCTTTTGTAACTACTCAAACCCCACGTGATTTTTACCCATTTCGGAACCTGATTCGAATTTTGGCCTTCTCACGTACTACTGTGTACGTTCCGAGGGCAAAATTCGTCTCAGAACCCGATCTGAGAAAAACTGACGCGGCGTTTGAGTAGTCTTGACTGAACCTTTTAAAATAACTACTGTTTTGTATACGCAAGTTTTGAACAAAGTCTCACAGCAACAGGCCGAGCAGTGTGATCGCAATCGGCTGATGCAGCAGGTATATCAACATGCTGTGCCGGCCGAGGTAAGCCAAAGGCCGCGCGTGAACGCGGCCGAGAACAGGCGGAATGAGTCTCGCGAGCGGGCTCGCCGCGCTGCCCGCAAGGAACACGAACAGATACGGAAGCAGCGGAAAATAATCCGCAGAGAAGAAACCGGCGTTCTTTAAGCCGAACGGAAAGAGAAAGCCCGTACCATACAGGAAGGACGGCAGCCGGACAGAAAAGCTCCCTATGCCGAACACGCCGTTCACTACATTCCATGTCGCCAAAGCGAGCAGTATGGCCAAGACAAATCCGACCGGCGCCGGAAATCCGCGAAACAGCGGGGCAAGCACGGCGTATATAAGCATGGACGCGCCGAGACAATGCAATATGCCGAATACAATTAACTGATCGGGATACGCGTAAAGCGTGACCGCCGTTATCAAAAGCGCACAAACGCAAACCTTGAAAGCTCTTACAAACGGACGACCCGAAAAACGGGTGCAGACGCCCGCTATGAATATAAACGACAGGCAGATAAACTCCTGCCACAGATCCGCCCGCGCGCCGCGAAACCACGGCCAATCGAAACCGTGTATAAAGACGAGGTCGTAGCAGACGTGGTAAGCTGCCATATTGATGATCGCGAAACCGCGCAGCTCGTCCAAAATGGCCAAACGCCCTCCGCCGTAGGCCGCGCGCTTATTAAATTTACTTGGGTAACTCATCCTACACAGACTCCAAAAGCGCCACGGCTTCCGTGTGAGCCGTAAACGGGAAATTATCGAAGGCGCGAACGCGTTTTACACTGTAGCTATCCCGCATAAAAGCGAGATTATCCGCCAAGCTGTTCGGATTGCATGAGATATATACGACAGTCTTCGCGCGGCAATCGACGATCTTTCGCAAGGCCTTTGGGTGAACGCCCGCTCTCGGCGGGTCGAGAATGATCACGTCAGGTTTCTCGACGAGCCGATCAAGAACCGTGAGCACGTCGCCCTCGATGAAGCGGCAATTCGCAAGTCCGTTCAGCGCGGCGTTCTCGGTTGCGGCCGCCACGGCCTCAGGAACAAGCTCCACGCCCACGGCAAGACCCGCGCCGCGCGCCGCAGCGGCCTGAGTGACGGTTCCCGCGCCGCAGTAGAGATCGAACACCGTCTTCTCGGCCGGATCGGGAATCCACGACAGCGCCGTTTCGTACAGCCGCTCGGAGGCTTCCACGTTTGTCTGGAAAAACGAAAAAGCGCTGACCTTGAATGTCAGCCCCATTATCTCCTCAAAATAATGGTCGTCTCCGCAGAGCAGTCGGCGATCCTCCGCTCGGACAAAGTCGGCCGGATTATCGTTGACGCAGTGCAAAACGCCGACGACGCGGCTTTCCTGTACAAGTGAACACACCTCCCGGGCAAAGGCCGGCCCGTCGACGTCGCCCTGCGACGATGTGACGAGGTTGATCAGAAGCTGACCCGTGCGCACGCCCTTGCGAACAACAAGATTGCGCAAAAGACCCACATGGCTCTTTTTGTTATAGGCGGTATAGCCCCTATCAGCCGCAAAACTCAGGGTTCCCGTGAGCACGCGGTTGAAATCCCGATCCACGAGACGGCAGCGATCCGTCGTTATCACGGACATAAAGCTCTTGCGCCTGTGCATGCCGAGCGTCAGCGGGCCTCCTTTGAACTCGTCGCCGAATGTATAGTCCATCTTGTTCCTATAGGCGATGAGACGCGGACTGCCCGCGATTTCCAATAATTCTTCGGGAACTATCCCCTTATCTTCGAGCGCGCGCCGAAAAGCGCCGCCCTTGACCGCAAGCTGCTCAGCATAAGAGATATCCCTATAGCGACATCCGCCGCAAGCCTCATGCACGCAGAATACGTCCGCGCCGCAGACCGTCTCGCCCGCGCGGGCGCCGGCGTGCGGACTCACAGTGCGCCGCGCTCCGTGCGCATTCCGTCTAAATCCGCAAGGTCATACGGCGTTTCCTGATATACAAAATTCAGCCAATTCGTAAAAAACAGGTTGCCGTGACAGCTCCATTTTACGATGACGCGCCCCTCGGGGTCGTCGTCTTCAAAGTAATTTACGGGAACCGTGATCGGCGCGCCTTTCGCGATATCACGCTCGTATTCATGCCGCAGCGTGTTCCTGTCATATTCGTTATGACCCTGCACGAAGACAAGACGATTGTTTGCCGCAGCAATGATGTGCAGGCCCGCGTCCTCGGATTCCGCAAGTATTTCGAGTTCGTGAACGCGCAGTACATCCTCTTTCAACACCTGCGTGTTGCGCGAATGCGGCGCGTAAAATTCCTCGTCGAAGCCGCGCGTCAACTCGGAACGTTTATTGTTCACCGTATGCTTGAATACGCCGAATATCTTCGCGGGCGTGACGCGCTTGTCGATTCCGAAATGATAATACAATCCGGCCTGCGCGCCCCAGCATATGTGCATGACGCTGAATACGTTTCGCTTCGTGTACTCCATGATCTCAGAGAGCTCTTTCCAATAATCCACTTCTTCAAACGGAAGGAATTCAACGGGGGCGCCTGTTATGATCATGCCGTCAAAACGGTGATTTTTGATTTCTTCGTATGTCTTGTAGAATGTGTCCATGTGACGCCTGTCTGTATGCGTGGACTCGTGAGAATCCATCGTCAAGAGATGCAGATCCACCTGAAGCGGCGTATTTGCCAACATGCGTATCAGCTGCGTTTCCGTGATCTCTTTTGTGGGCATGAGGTTCACTATCGCGATACTGAGCGGACGGATATCCTGTTTTTCCGCCCTGTCTTTGTACATCACAAAGACATTTTCTTCTCTTAATATCTCATAGGCGGGCAGACCCTTTTGTACCAAAATAGGCATAGTTTTGAAAATCTCCTTTTATAGCGAAGTTATGCTTGAAGCCCCGCGTAATACTTATTTTTGTACTCCGCGAACCTGTCTTCTTCTATAGCGAGACGCATGCCCCGCATAAGTTTCTGCAGGAAGGCAAGATTGTGCGCCGTAAGCAGCATCGACGAGAGCATTTCCCCGGATTTGAACAGATGCCGCAGATAAGCCAAGGAATAATTTCGGCAGACATAGCAATCGCAATTGGGATCGAGCGCCGAAAAATCCCGCTCAAACCGCGCGTTTTTTATATTTATGTTCCCCTGAGATGTGAGCGCCCGTCCGTTGCGCGCCACCCTTGTGGGCAATACGCAGTCGAACATGTCTATCCCGCGCTCCACACCTTCAAACAGGCAGTCAGGGCTGCCCACGCCCATCAGATACCTTGGTTTTTGCTCGGGCAGCAGCGGAACGGATACTTCGAGCATTTCGTACATTAAGGACTTGGGCTCTCCGACGCTCAGGCCGCCTATGGCGTAGCCGGGAAGATCCGTCTCCGTGATCTCATTCGCGCTCCGCATTCGCAGATCCGCGTAGACGCCGCCCTGCATTATACCGAACAGACTCTGCGTTTCCGTATTTTTGTGAAAATCCTTGCAGCGCTTCAGCCAACGCGTCGTGCGCGCGAGCGAGTTTTCAATATAGGAGCGGTCGGCGGGATACGGCGCGCACTCGTCGAAGGCCATGATGATATCGGCGCCGAGCGCGTTTTGTATCTCTATGGACTTCTCCGGCGACATCATATGACGAGAGCCGTCTATATGTGAGCGAAACGCGACGCCTTCCTCCGTGATTTTGCGGAGCGCGCCCAAGCTGAATACCTGAAAGCCGCCGCTGTCAGTCAGTATCGCGCGCTTCCAGTTCATGAAACCGTGGAGACCGCCCGCGTCGCGGACAATCAACTCGCCCGGCCGCAAATACATATGATACGTATTGGAGAGCACAATCTCGGCGCCGCACTCCGCCACCTGTTCGGGCAGCATGGCTTTCACCGCGCCGGCAGTGCCGACGGGCATGAAAGCCGGCGTTTCGACGACGCCGTGCGGCGTGTGAAGCCGCCCGCGGCGCGCGCCGCCGCGCGCCGCTTTTTTTATCAGTTCAAAGCTTACAGCTTGCATATATCCTGATCCTATAACACAGAAGAAGATTGTTCATAAATCATTGTATCGGCGAGAACCTCATTTGTCAAGAGAACCCCGGCGCCTTACCTTCTTGAGCGCCGATCTAAGCTTCCTGAAATCAATCTCTATAAAAAACAAACTGCAAAGCAGCAAAACGGCCCCAAGCGTCGCCCTGCCCGAAAGAACCTCGCCGGCGAAAACGCGTGCGGCGACGCCCGCGAAGACCGGCTCGAGCGTGAAAATAACGCCCACGCGCGACGCGTCGGTATACTGCTGCGCCACAGCTTGCACAATGAAGGCTATCCCTGTGCAAAATACCGTCAAAAATATCAGTGCGCCCCATGTTCCGGGATAGACGGGCGGATGCGGCGTCTCGAATATAAGCGCCGCTATCAGCATAAAAAGGCCCGTGAAACCAAGCTGATACACGCCCAGCCCGAAGGCGTCCACCGACGGTTTTTTCACGGCCCTTTCCGTGACCAAAAGATCTACGGCATATGATAGGGCGGCCATGATGCAGAAAACATCACCCGAAGCGAAGCGCAGATCATCCTTAAGCGTCAGCAGTCCTATTCCGGCCAAGGCCATAACGACGGCCGCGACCAATTTCGCGTCCGGCCTTTTGCGGAACACGAGCAGACCGAGCAGCGGCGTAAATATCACCGTAAGCCCGCACAGAAAACCCGCGTTTGACAGGCTGGTGTACATGACGCCGAATGTGGCGCCGGAATAAACGAACAGCAGCGCAACGCCTATATACGCGCTGTATTTTAACGTATCGCGCCCGATGCGAATCAAACGCTTGGAGGACAGCAGAAAAGCGACGAAAAACGCGCCCAAAAACCGCCACGCGTTCAGTGTGAACGGCGGCAATTCCGAAAGGCAAATATCTATCAAAATATAAGACACGCCCCAACCCAATGTAACGAGCAGGAGCGACAGGTCGGCTTTTAAACGCATCATAGTATCAGCATCGCATCCCCGTAAGTAAGAAATCTGTAACCTTCCAAGGCAGCCTCCTCATAGGCGCGAAGTACGCGTTCTCTGTCGCAGAACGCAGAAACGAGCATGAGCAGCGTGGATTTCGGCAGATGGAAATTCGTGATAAGCGCGTCGGTGAGCCTGAACTCATAGCCGGGGTATATGAAGATATCCGTACTGCCGCGGCCCGGCCGCGCGCGCGCGCGGCCGGCCGCCTTATCGTAAAGCGCCGCGCTTTCCACCGCGCGCGCCGACGTCGTTCCGACGCAGATCACGCTCCCGTTTTCAGCTTTCGTTTCGTCTATAAGTGCGGCGCATTCCGCGCTGATCTCGTATTCTTCAATGTGCATCGTATGCGTCTCGATATCGTCCGTTTTTACTGGTCTGAACGTACCAGGGCCGACGTGCAGACACAGTCTCGCTACGCGCACACCGGCGTCCGCCGCTTCGCGAAGCAGTTCATCGGTAAAATGCAAACCCGCGGTAGGCGCGGCGACAGAACCCCGAACGCGCGAATACACCGTCTGATAACGAGTCTTGTCCGATTCTTCCGCCTCCCTGCCGATGTACGGCGGAATAGGCATTTTGCCGAGTTCCGACAGTCTGTCCATAAAATCACCCGTGCAGCGAAAAACCGCCGCGCGCAGACCGTCGCCGGTAAAATCCGTTATCTCGGCCGAAAAATCGCCGTTTTCCGTGAAGCGCACCGTATCTCCCTTACGCAAGCGCTTACCGGGGCGAACCATAATCTCCCAAACGCTGTCCGAAATGCATCTGACGAGCAGACATTCCACAGAGACGACGTCTCCGCGCGCGCCCGCCCTTTCTCGAACGCCGAAAAGACGCGCCGGCAATACCTTGGATTCGTTTATAACAAGGCAATCGCCGGCGTTCAAATATGAAAGCACATCATAAAAACGCCGATGTTCGGTACGGCCGGTATCACGGTGAATCACCATAAGCCGCGAGTCGTCGCGCCGCTTGGCCGGATAACGCGCGATACTCTCCGCCGGCAGTCTGTAGTCAAACTCACTCAAACGCATCCGTTCACCGTATCTCCGTCCCGGTAAAATATTTTGTCAAAATTTGTCTGAAATCAAAGCCCTGATTCGCCATTTCTATAGCGCTGTCCTGCGGCATACCCACGCCGTGCCCATAGCCGCTGCCCGTAAACGTGACGCTGCCGCCCGTAGCTGTTTCGCCTTCAGGGGGGAACGCGCCGGCCAAAGACCCGTCCGAACCGGACGCTTTTACGCGTTCGGACGCGCCTTGTATGACGGCGTCCGCCATGTTGACGGTTACCGCAAAACCGTTTGCGGAAAGCACGGACATTCCGCCCGAGAGTTCTTGAACGCCGCCGCCGACCGCGACATGAACGGACTGCGGCCGAGCGGGCGTAGGCGGCGCCCCGCCGAACGTAAAATTCAGAGACTTTACGTTAGACGCCCCAAGCACCGTGCGAATACGATTCTTCTCCAATGTGACAACGCCTCTTTCGCCCGTTATGCTGACGGCCAAAACATGCCCGTTCACGGTTCTCTCGCTGACGGAAATCGAGGATATATCGCCCGGATCATCGCCGGCCGACGCTATCAGCGTGCGCAGTTCGCGGAATGAAAGCTGCCATCCCCATGTATACGGAGGAGAATACTCGTCCAAAACGCCTCGCAGATGCGCTTCCGCGGAATTCCAGACGTCCTCGGCGTTTTGAGTGTGGCCGCCGCTGTTCTTGAAATAATTGCCGCTGACAGGAACGCCGCCGCTGTAAAGCGCCAAGCCGGCCGTGCCGTCAACCGCCGCCGAAGTTTCGGCGTGCTCGTCGCCATAGCCCTTATATACCTGACAGTGCGCCGCAGCGCACATATCGAAGCCGTCGCTCGCGTGCGAGTCCGTCTTCAATATAGCGTAGCTTCTGGCGGCCACGGCCTGCGCCTTCAAAGCCTCGCCCGGATTCTTGTAACCCATCTCCGAATTGATGACGCCGTACAGATATTCCTCGACAGTAAGCCTGTTTATCACGTTGAACGTGTTATTGGAATTGGAACGAAACGACAGTCCTCCCCTGTACGGAACGCCGTTGTACACTATAGGCGCGCCCGCCGCGTAATCGTAAGGCATAATGCAGTTTCCCGCGCCCACGTCGTCCGATACGAGCACGCCGCCGGCATGAAGCGTCGTGCGTCCGCCGCTCGCGGAAACGGTCAGCGTCGTATACGCGGGCAGCGGCATACCTTCCCGGAAACCGCCCTTTTCATACACGCCCAAGATAAAACCGTTCGCGGACGAAATCTCACATGACGCGGGCGCGCCCGAGCCGTAAGACAGACCTATGCGAATAACAGCGCCGCCGTCCGCGGCAAACACTGCGGAAGACGCCGTGCACGCGACGGCGGCAAGGCACAGCGCGGCGATACACACTGTCTTGATCGACCCTTTGAGCAGCAACCCATAGGACAGTTCATTCATCGGGAAAATCCTCCTCAAATATTGAAATTTGCGCATCGGCGGACATGTCGGGCGCTTTCAGCCCCAGATGCGTATACGCGTCCCGCGACACCACGCGACCCTTCTGCGTCCTGTGCAGATAGCCCATCTGCATCAGATATGGCTCGTATACGTCTTCAATGGTGACGCGCTCCTCGCCTATGGCTGCGGCTATCGTGTCTATACCGACCGGCCCGCCGCCAAAGCGTTCTATGATAAGTCTCAGTATATCCCTGTCGAGCCCTTCGAGCCCTTTTTCATCAATACCGAGTGAATTCAGCGTATAGCGCGTGATCTCCATGTCTATGCGCCCGCTGCCCTTCACTTGGCAGAAATCGCGGACGCGCTTGAGCAGCCTGTTCGCGACCCTCGGCGTGCCGCGTGAACGCAGCGCCAATTCGCTCATGGATTCCTCGTCTGTCTCGACGCGCAAAAGCTCGGCCGAACGCGCGATAATGCTCATTAACTCGCTCGGTCTGTACATCTCAAACTTGCTTATCACGCCGAAACGGTCGCGGAGCGGCGCCGAAAGCGATCCTGCCCTCGTCGTCGCGCCGATAAGCGTAAATTTGCCGAGGTCTATTCTTATGGAACGAGCGGAAGGCCCCTTACCTATGATAATATCTATGGCATAATCTTCCATTGCGGAGTACAGCACCTCCTCGACGGAACGATTGAGTCTGTGTATCTCGTCTATAAACAGCACGTCGCGATCACCAAGATTCGTGAGCAGGGCGGCCAAGTCTCCGGCCCGCTCTATGGCGGGGCCCGACGTAATGCGCAGTTCCACGCCCAATTCGTTTGCTATGATACCCGCGAGCGTCGTCTTTCCGAGCCCCGGCGGGCCGTAAAAAAGGACGTGATCAAGCGGCTCGTTCCGCAAACGCGCGGCGTCGATAAACACCTTGAGGTTGTCAGTCACGTTCTTTTGGCCGATGTATTCGCTGAGCTTCTTGGGTCTGAGACTCAATTCCGCAAACGCCTCATCCTCGTCAAGATGCTCGCCCGTCATTATTCTGTCGTCGTAATTTGTCATACAGTCAATCACCGTATACTCAAAGCTTAAATTAAGACTAAGTCAGCTTAAACACCACTTCAAGTGTGGTTATTACCTATATACGTTTAAGCGCCCGTTTGATATACTCTTCAACCTTAAGATCGTCGTCAGTAACACCGGCTACGGCGGAAAAGGCTTCCGCGCGCGAATAGCCGAGACCCACGAGCGCATCTGCGGCCTGAGCGCGAGGGTCGTCCGCGGCGGTCGCGCCCGCTGCCGCGGCTTCGCCGGAAAGGCGCGCGCCCGCAGCCATTCCGGGTTCCGCGTACATCTCCAGTTTATCCTTGAGTTCCAATATAATACGTTCCGCAGACTTCTTTCCTATGCCGTTTGCGCGCGTCAGCATAGGCGCGTCTCCGAATATTATCGCCTTCGTAAGCTCCGCCACAGGCATTGCGGACAGCACGGACATAGCCGCCTTTGCGCCCACTCCGCCGACTGTGAGCAGTTTGCGGAACAGTGAGAGCGACGTTCTGTCCGAGAAACCGAAGAGGCTCACGTCGTCCTCTTTGACGATCATGGCTGTGTACACCATGACGCGATCCCCTTCCTTGTGCCGATAAACGTCGCAATTTTCCGGAACGGATATCTCGTAACCTATGCCGCCGGTCTCTATCACCACACGGCCGTCAAGTTTATATGTCAGCTCGCCGCTGACGGACCAAATCATCTCGCGACCTCCTCCATGCGCTTGCGATACGCCGCGGAATGGCCGTGGCAAATCGCGGCGGCCAAGGCGTCGGCGGCGTCGTCGGGTTTCGGAGTTTCATCAAGATGCAGTATCGTCTTTACCATCATCTGCATCTGCGCCTTGTCGGCACGGCCGTAGCCTGTCAGGCCCTGCTTGATCTGCAGCGGCGTGTACTCGTATATTCTGAGTCCCGAATTGACGCAGGCAAGCACTGCGGCGCCTCTCGCCTGCCCCACAAGCAGGGCTGTCTTGACATTGCTGTTGAAAATCAGCTCCTCGACGGAAGCTACGTCCGGATCATGCAGCTCTATAACATCCATAAGCTCGGCGTAAAGAATCTTCAAGCGCTCCGGGAGCGCCGTATCGGCGGCTGTTGTAATCGCGCCGTAACCGCGCGGGGAAAACCTGCCGCCTTTCATCTCTACTATCCCGTATCCGAGAATCGCGTAGCCCGGATCTATGCCCAATATCTTCATGCCTACCAGTTTATCATACAAACGTATGTTTGTCTACGGTTTTCGACCGTCCGCGCAAGGGCGCGCAACCAACGCACAACGAAAAACGCGGGAAACAAATGTCGCCCGCGTTTCGGATTTTTCATCCGGACAGATCCTTAGTGTACGGTCGCCTCATAGAGTTCGTCCGCGCCGTCCCACTCATCTATGATCTGCGGTATCACCTTGTACAGATCACCGACAATACCATAGTCAGCCACCTCGAATATCGGGGCTTCGGGATCCTTGTTGATCGCGACTATGATGTCCGAGGTCTGCATTCCGGCCAAATGCTGTATCGCCCCGGAAATGCCGCAGGCGAAATATATCTTGGGCTTGACCGTGGTGCCGGTCTGTCCCACCTGATGCGAGTGATCGATCCAACCCGCGTCCACGGCGGCGCGGCTTGATCCGACGACGCCTCCCACCTTCGCGGCGAACTTGCGTATCAACTCGAAGCCCGACGGATCGCCGAGTCCGCGCCCTCCGGAGCAGATGATGTCCGCGTCTGTCAATGATACGATCTCCTTCGCCGACTTAACTATCTCGACGATCTTCGTCCTTATATCGTTTTCAGCCAAAGAGACGTTTACGTTTACGATATCGCCCGTCGCGCCCGGTACGCGTTCGCGGCGCGTCATAACGCCCGGGCGTACCGTCGACATCTGCGGCCTTGTTCTCGGGCACACTATAGTAGCCATAAGGTTGCCGCCGAACGCGGGTCTCGTCTGCTTGAGCCCTTTGTCGTCGGACGCGGGGTCGAGCGTGGACGTATCCAACGTCGTGTTCTTGTTTGCGTAATCGATGTAGCTGCTGACCTTGACGTCAAGCCGCGTACAGTCAGCTGTAAGACCTGTGCTCAATCTGGCCGCCACCCTCGGCGCTAAGTCTCTGCCTATATGCGTCGCGCCGAACAGCACAATTTCGGGTTTATATGCCTTGACGGCGTCATACAGTACCTTCGTATAACCGTCCGTCGTAAAATTCGCAAGCAAGGGATTTTCTATAAGATACACGCCGTCCGCGCCGAATTCAAAGCACTCGCTCGCAAGTCCGCTTATGCCGTCGCCGATCAGCACGGCGTACACCTTCGTATCGTCGCTTATCTCGCGGGCCAGTCTCCTGCCCTCGCCGATCAGCTCAAGCGCGACGTTCATGAGCTTGCCGGCACGCTGTTCGGCGTAGACCCATACGTGCTTGTACGCGGAGAGATCCACAGGGCCTTCTTCCTCGCCCGTATCCTCTATCGCATCGAATTTGCAAGCGGCTATACACTGTTTGCAGGCTGTGCACTTCTCGTTGATAACGGCCAACTTGCCTTCCATGTAGATGGCGTCAAAGGGACAGGCCTTTATACACAGCTTGCAGCCTTTGCATTTTTCATTTATTACACAAATTGCCATTTTGTTTTCTACCCCCTCAACTATATTATGTGTTTCGACTTCAAATTGATAAGCAGCTTATCCGCCAATTCTTTTTCCGTGTCGGCCTCTATAATCATACCTTTACCCTTGGGCGCGGGAGTGAACGAGCGGAACACATTCGTCGGAGAGGCTTCGAGACCGACCTCCTTATCCGTATTCACGCCGAGCTCCTTTGCGCCCCAAGTCGGGATGTCCTTTCGCACAGCGTCGAAGATGCCGCCTATGGACATATAGCGCGGAGTATTCAGCTCCTTGATGGCCGTAAGCATACAAGGGGTATTTATCTTTATCAATTCATAACCGTCCTCAAGCGCCCGTTTTACCGTAATATGTTTTTTATCATCTGACATAGAAAACTCGGCCACATACGTGACCTGCGGCAAGCCGAGTTTCTCGGCGATCTGCGGGCCGACCTGCGCCGTGTCGCCGTCTATGGCCTGTCTGCCCGCAAAGATCAGATCATAGTCTCCTATCTTATTTATTGCCGCCGCGATAGCGTTGGACGTGGCCCACGTATCGGAGCCCCCGAGCGCGCGATCCGAAAGCAGCACGCCGTCGTCCGCGCCCATGGCAAGACATTCTATCAGCATATCCTTTGCCTGAGGCGGGCCCATCGTCACGACCGTTATCGTCGTGTCGGGATATGCGTCCTTGATTTTGAGCGCTTCTTCGAGCGCGTTCGCGTCGTCGTGATTCAAAATGCTCGGCACACCCTCGCGCACGAGCGTCTTCGTCACAGGATCGATCTTTATTTCATTTGTATCGGGCACCTGTTTGGCGCAAACTATTATCTTGAAAGCCATTGTTAAAGCCCCTCCTTATTTCTTGAATACATCCGCTGATATAACGAGCTTCTGCGCCTCGGAGGTACCTTCGTATATCTCCGTGATCTTGGCGTCTCTCATCATCCGTTCAAGAGGATAATCCCTCATGTAACCGTAACCGCCGTGAAGCTGCACGGCTTTGGTCGTAACATGCATAGCCGTTTCGGAGGCGAAGAGCTTCGCCATAGCGGACGCGGGACCGTAAGGCAAGTGCTTGTCTTTCATATCGGCCGCCCTGTAGATCAACAGGCGCGCGGCCTCTATGCGCGTCTTCATATCCGCGATCTCAAAACGCAGTGCATCCATCTGCGAGAGCTTTTTGTTGAACTGCTTTCTGGATTTCATATATTCCACGGTTACGTCAAAAGCGCCCTGCGCGATGCCGAGGGCCTGCGACGCAATGCCGATGCGCCCGCCGTCGAGCGTGGACATAGCGACCTTGAATCCGTCGCCCACATTGCCGAGTATATTTTCCTTGGGAACCTTGCAGTTTTGGAAAACAAGTTCCGTTGTGGATGAAGCGCAGATACCCATCTTATCTTCCGTCTTTCCGATCGAAAAGCCCTCGAAGCCCTTTTCGACGATGAAGGAACTGATGCCTCCGCGCGTACCTTTCGATTTGTCCGTCATGGCCATGACGACGAATGTGTCGGCATAGCCGCCGTTCGTGATAAACACCTTGGCGCCGTTCAGTAGCCAATGATCACCCTTGTCTTCGGCGCGCGTCTGCTGTCCGCCCGCGTCCGTGCCGGCGTTTGACTCGGTCAGACCGAAAGCGCCGAGTTTCCTGCCGCTCGTAAGATCCGGCAGGTATTTATTTTTCTGATCGTCGCTGCCCCACGCGAAGATGGGCCAAACGCAAAGCGACGTGTGAGCCGAACAGATTACGCCCGTCGACGCGCATTTCCGGGACAACTCCTCCACGGTGATCGCATAGGATATATGATCACCGCCGGCACCCTCATACTCCTTTGGAAAAGGCACGCCCAAAAGGCCGTACCGGCCCATCTGCTTTACCGTCTCCTCGGGAAATCTGTGTTCTTTGTCGATGTCCGCAGCGATGGGATCCACTTCGGTTTCAGCGAAGCTTCTCACCATCTTCCTTACAAATTCCTGCTCTTTCGTAAGTTGAAAGTTCATGCAAATCCTCCTCTTACCAATACCGATACCACTTGTTCCGCGCGCAAAATGTCGCGCGGACGTCACAACGCAAATAAAATTTATTACGCAAACGGGTTCAATACCCCGTAGCTTGCTGCATTTCCTTATTCATATACGTAGGGTATTGAACCCGTTCCCAATATTTCCTATCGTATCAAACTGCCCGGCTCTCCAATACCCCGTAGTCTTGCTGCGGGGCAGTTTATTAATCGTTCCGACAGTTAAATATTGTCGGAGCAATATAAATAAACTGCGACGCCCTATGAAAAAAACCCGTACGAAAAAGTCTTATTTATGCCATGCCTGATGCTAAGTATAATTAAACTACAATTTGAGACAATTTTCAAGCTCTTTATAACGCTTTAGTGGATTTTTTCCGACTGTAGGAAAAAATCTTACCTCTGTTGCGTTTCAACGAGACGTGATCTTTAGTCTCGTTATAACGCTTTAGTGGATTTTTTCCGACTGTAGGGAAAAAATATGCCTGAAGAACGGAAGAAAGCGCGAAGACCGCCTCGCGGCGGTCTTCGCAGTGTTCCCTTTGTTAAAATGATTGTGTTCCCGAAAACACCGTTTACTGGAGCAAGCTGAGCACGCCCTGCGGGATCATGTTGGCCTGAGCG
>JAISBV010000123.1 GCA_031266025.1 Eubacteriales Family XIII. Incertae Sedis bacterium | reverse complement strand
GATGTAATCGGCGGCGTCCCTGTCCTTGCCGAGCAGGACCTCGCCGCTTCTGACCGTGTCCATGATGTCGCGATTCGTCGGGTCCAGAATGGGCGTGTCGAGCCCCGCCGACATGGCCATGGCGAGAAATGTCCTGTTTGTCAAGGCGCGTTCCGGCAGTCCGAAAGATATATTGCTGACGCCTAGCGTACATCTGAGCCCGTATTGCCTATTAACGACGCGTATGGCTTCGAGCGTTTCCGCGCAGGCGTCCTGCTGGGCCGAAACCGTCAGCGCGAGGCAGTCGACGATTAAGCGTTCCCTTTGTATCCCGTATTTTTCGGCCTCGGCTATGAGCCTGTCCAATATGGCGAGCCGCGCCGCCGCGCTCTCCGGTATGCCGTTTTCATCCAAGAGCAGTGCGACGACCGCCGTTCCGTATTTCTTCACTATGGGGAATATCTCATCCATGCGGCGCCGCTCGCCGTTCACGGAATTGATTATGGGCTTGCCCCTGCACGCGCGCACGGCCTTTTCGATGACGCGCGCGTCCGTGCTGTCGATCATGATCGGCGCGCCCGCGCCGCTTTCGATGCGGCGGATGCAGCCGAGCATCATTTCCGTCTCATCCGCCTCGTGCGTGCCGACATTTATTTCGAGTATCTCCGCGCCCGCGCGAAGCTGCGCCGCGGCCTCGTCCTCTATATAATCGTAATCCTTTTCTTTCAGCGCCTGTTTCAGTCGGGACTTCCCGGCGGGATTCAGGCGTTCGCCCACGACGCGCAGCCTGCCGTCAAGCGGGACCGTCCGCGTCGGGGAACAGGCCGAGGGGATAAAGCGCGCGGCTCGCGGAACGGGGACGTTTTTCCCGGCGCGCTCCCTGCGGTCGAGCATGTCGCGCAAGACATTGATGTACTCCGGCGTCGTTCCGCAGCAGCCGCCGATAACGGCGACGCCCGCGTCGAGCATTTCCTCCGCCGCCTCCGCGAATTCGCGCGCGTCCATATCGAATACGGCCCGGCCGTCCACGTCGCGCGGCAGGCCCGCGTTGGGTTTTACGATGAGAGGCAGGCGCGAGACGGAGAGCATTTTTTCGACGATGGGCAGCATTTGACGCGGGCCGAGCGAACAGTTGACGCCGATGAAGTCGATGCCCATATCTTGCAATATATGCACGGCCGTGACCGGATCCGTACCCGTCAGCATACGGCCGTCCTGCTCGAATGTGAGCGAACATGACACGGGAAGCTCACAACATTCCTTGATTGCGAGCACGGCCGCCTTCATCTCGAGTATATCTGTCATGGTTTCGATAACAACGAAGTCCGCGCCCGCTTCCGCACCCGCTTCCGCTTGCTCGCGGAACAGCGCGTATGCCTCATCCGCCGTCATATCGCCCAAAGGCGCCAAAAGTCTGCCGAGCGGCCCCATGTCGAGGGCGACGAGACGACCCCCTGCGGCGTCGGCCGACGCGCGCGCGATATCGACGGCCGCCCGCACGACGCGCGCGACGGAAATTTCGCGCAGCTCGGGCTTGAGCGAATTGGCGCCGAAGGTATTCGCCGAGACATAATCGCTGCCGGCGGCAAAATACGCGTCGTGAATGCCACGTATAACCTCGGGGTGCGTCAAATTCAATATCTCGGGCAATACGCCGCCCGCGCCGGCGGCGCTTGCCTGTATCATGGTGCCCATGGCGCCGTCGCCGAGCAGGACGCCTTTATCATTCAGAAGCTCAATGAGCCTTGTATTCATAGCATCACCGCCATCTTAACCGCATGACTTCCGGGAAACAGCTCGTGTTGTACTGCGGACAGGTAAAGCATTCAAAGAAATTCGGCGCATCCTCGCGCGAAACGGCGACGAAACCCTGTTTGCGGAAGAAGTCGGGCGCGCGCGCGACTAAGAAAAGCTCATTTGCGCCGCGGGATTTCGCTTCGTTCACCGCCATTTCGAGCATTTTCTTCCCAAGCTTGATTTCGCGGTATTCGGGTTCCGCGGCGATACCGTCTATGATGAACGAGCCTTCGCGCACAGCGAGCACGCAGCCTCCGATCAGTCGGCCCGCCCGCGCGTTTCCGTCTGCGGAATCCGACGCCCCGTCGCAGCCCGCGAACATCTCAACGGCCTCATAGCACTTGACGATATCCGCAGGAATCGTATGTTTGGCCCGCTCCGCTTCTTCCTCCGAGAATTCCAGTCCGTTTTTTACAAACATAGCGACAAGAGCCCCGTAAGCGTCTGTTTCGGAAATCGTCACAGCTCCGGCCAAAGGGCTGCATGCGCGCGCGACTTCCCGGTCGACGCCGGCAGTTCTGTCTACCATATCGAACCCTCCATGTCGGCCGTGCGCGTATTCACGCGCAGCCTTTTATGCAACACCGCTATATCGACGGGCAGCTTATCGCCGGTTTCTCCGTCCATATCCATTGTTATAAGCTGCTCCGATTCCACGCGCAAATTTGAAGTCTTGAATGAAACAACATGCTTGTTTACGGGGTGCTGCCCCGTCATAACCGCAAGCAAGAGCGGCGCGAGCTCCATTATGGGCATTTCGCGAAACAGCATCACATCCAAAAGACCGTCGTCCATGAGGGCGCTCGGCGCGAGTCTCCTGAAACCGCCCGCCGAACGACCGTTCATCACAAGCATAAAATATATGCTCGCCTCGAGGTTGAACTCGGTGCAACTGATCTTTACGGGTATGGGGCGCAGATTCGGAAGTTCGCTGACCCCTTTGAGATAGTAGGAGATCAGACCGAGCGTACTCTTCAAATTCGGATCCGTCCTCTGGCTTATATCGACGATCATACCCATCGCCAACACGTTGACGAAGCAGCGTCCGTTGGCGGCGCCGATGTCGATCAGCGTATACTTTTCTTCGAGCGCGATTTCTATCATATCTTCAAGCCTGTTCGGCAGATCAAAATACGAAGCGAAATCGTTGGCGGTTCCGGCCGGGAATACGGCGAGCGGCATGTCAATATTGTTACCGATCATCGCGTTGACCGCGGTATGGACGGTTCCGTCGCCGCCCGCAGCGATAAATTTGAGGTATTCGTCTATTCGCATATGGCGGAACACCTCATTGAGCCGGTTCTGATTCATATCCGCGCGTATCGGGATTATGATCAAACCCTTCTTCTGGAATCGATCTATAATGATATCCAAGTTGTTCTTGAATACGCCGTTTCCGGCATTGGGATTATAAAACAGCAGAACTTTTGTTGGCTTTTTCATATATCACTACTCAAAAATTTCAATCAAGACTGCTTTTATATAGGTATTCCCTGACGGCGCCGAGCAAGTATAAAGACCCCGACACTATAATCACATCGAAATCATCCCTGCGGCGCAGAGCCTCAGCTGCCGCGCGCAAAGGCTCGGCGGAGACCGAGCAGGGTTTTCCGGTCTTGGAAAGCCGGCCGCAAAGCTCTCCGGCCGAAAGCCGGCGCTCGTTATCGGGCTCAGTCGCTATATAAGCGTCCGCGACGCGGTCAAAATGTTCGATCATCGCGGGCAGTTCTTTATCTCGCAGCACGCCCGCGACAAGCAGTATCCTCTTGTCTTTGAAGAGATCAAGCGCCGTTTCGGCCATGGCCTCGGCGCCGGCCGGATTGTGCGCTCCGTCCAATACAATCACGGGTTTGCCTGCTATTACTTCGAATCTGCCGGGTTGACGGGCTTCCGCCATACCTTCGCGAATCAGCGCGCCGTCGGTCGTAATCAGCGATTTCGAGCGCAGAAGCTCTATTGCGCATAACGCGCATATCGCGTTTCTTACCTGATGCATACCGGGCATGGACAGGCGGATATCGCTGTACGACTTGCCGAAGATATTGGCGCTGAAGCTGTAGCCGCTCGCGGATTTCGTAACGCTGCGCGCTTTTATCCGCCCGGCGTCGATGAGCGGCGCCTGCCGTTCGTAAGCCGTTTCGGCCAGAACCTTGGCCGCGTCCGCAGTCTCCGCGTTTATGATAACGGGGCAACCGGTCTTTATGATGCCGGCCTTCTCGCGCGCGATCTCGGGCAGTGTACTCCCGAGCCTGTCGGTATGGTCAAGCGATACAGAACTTATGACGCAAACCGTCGGCTTCTTGACGATGTTCGTCGAATCGCCCCGGCCTCCGAGTCCCACCTCAAGTACGAGGAACTCCGCGTTCTTCTTGGAAAAGTACAGAAAAGCCACGGCGGTCAGCACTTCGAACTCCGTCGGGGATTCAAGTCCCTCCGCAAGCATTTCCTCCGTGCGCGCCATGACCTCGCGCGTGCATTCCTCAAGTTCTTCCTCTGTTATGCAGACCCCGTCGAACTCTATTCTCTCGAAAAAGCTGACGACGAACGGCGACGTATAAAGCCCTGTCCTGCAGCCGTGCCGGCGCAGCACGGAATATATGTAGCGGCAGACGGAACCCTTACCGTTCGTACCCGCCACATGTATGATCTTCATGCCGTCCTGCGGATTGCCGAGCCGCTCCATCAGTTCGCCTATGCGCTCGAGACCGAGCTTGCTGCCAAAGCGTTCGAAGCTGTGTATTTGCTCTATGGCTTTGAAATTTTCCGTCATTTTAATTTTTTTTCTAAGGAGACAATACGCTCGGACAGCTTCGCCGCCGTCACTTTGCAGGAGACGAGCCTTTCCCTCTCCGCGTTCACAACCCGTTCGGGGGCCTTGTCCGTGAAGCCGGGATTCGCGAGTTTCGCGCCGAGACGCTCAATATCGCCCGCGATGCGAATTTTTTCCTTGCTCAAGCGTTCAAATTCCGCTTTGTAATCAATAAGCTCGTCCAATGGTATGAATATCTCGGCGCCGCCCGCAACGGCGGACGCGCTTTCTTCGGGGATATTGTTCTTTTCCGAGACATATTCTATCGCGGCGAGACCGGCCAGTTTCTTGATATGGCGTTCCTCGCGTTTCAGCGTCTCAGTGCTCTCGGAAGAGACGACGATAACGGCGTTCAGAAGCTTTGAGGGCGCGGCGGAGGTCTCGGCCCTTATATTCCTTATGCTGCGTATGATATCCTTGGCTCTCTCTATGCGCGCCGCCGCAGGGCGGAATGCGTCCGGCGCCGGCGTCTCGGGCCAGGCCGCGTTTATGAGAAGCGGGGAATCGGCGCCTTCCTCGGGCGGCAGGAAACCGCTTATTTCCTCTGTTATAAAGGGCATGAACGGATGCAGCAATTTCAATATGTCGCGCAGCACACTCACGAGCACGAGCCGGACGCCGGTCTTATCGGCCTCGTCGCCGCCGTACAGCCGCTCCTTGACGAACTCTATGTACCAATCGCAGTATTCGTTCCATATAAGCTCATATATCTTCTGCGCGGCCACGGACAGATCGAAATTCTCCATGTTGCGCGTGACCTCGGCTGCGGTGTCCGTCGTTTTGAGCAATATCCACGCATCCTCGTCGGCCAAATGCGCGGAAGCCTCGGCCCGCGCGGGCAAGAAATCGCCGTTTTCATCCAACAGATTCATGACGACAAAGCGCGAGGCGTTCCACAGCTTATTCGCGAAGTTTCGCGCGCCCTCGAGCTTTTCCGTCTGAAAGCGCATGTCGCTGCCCGCAGAAACGCCGGAGATCAGCGTGAAGCGCAGGGCGTCGGCGCCGTAGCGGTCGATGATTTCGAGCGGGTCGATGCCGTTTCCGAGGGATTTGCTCATCTTGCGCCCCTCGCCGTCGCGCACGAGCCCGTGCACGTACACGTGCCTGAACGGAATATCGCCCATTATCTCAAGTCCCGAGAATACCATGCGCACAACCCAGAAGAATATGATATCATAGCCCGTTACGAGAACAGTCGTCGGGTAGAAATACGATAAGTCTTCTGTTTTGTCCGGCCATCCGAGCGTCGAAAACGGCCACAGAGCCGAGCTGAACCACGTGTCAAGCACGTCCTCATCTTGCCTTAGCTCGCCCGCGCCGCACGCGGAGCAGCGATCCGGGGGATCCGGCGCTACGATAAGTTTGCCGCAGACGTCGCAATACCAAGCCGGGATTCGGTGTCCCCACCAAAGCTGCCTTGATATGCACCAGTCGTGTACCTCGCTCAGCCAATGAAGATACGTCTTCTCGAAGTGCTCCGGCACATGTGTCAAACGTCCTTCCTTCGCGGCAAGGACGGCGGGCTTTGCCAATTCGGCCATACTCACGAACCATTGCTCCGAAAGAAAGGGTTCTATAACTGTATCGCAGCGGTAGCACGTGCCCAGAGGTATGATCTTATCCTCGGTTTTCACAAGAAAACCGGCTGAGTCAAGCTCTTTTACCCACGCCTTGCGGCATTCGAAACGATCCATACCCGCGTATTTTTCGGCGAGACCCGTCATGGCCGCGTTCTCGTCTATACAGGAGGGCTTGTCGAGACCGTGTCTCTCGCCCACCTCAAAGTCGTTCAAATCGTGCGCCGGCGTGATCTTGACGGCGCCGGTTCCCTTTTCGGGGTCGGGGTACGTATCGGCGATAATCGGTATCAGCCTGTCCGTGAGAGGGATGTACACCTGCGAACCCACCATGGAGACGTAGCGCTCGTCGTCGGGGTGTACGGCAATGGCCACGTCCGCGAACATCGTCTCCGGTCTCGAGGTTGCGACGACGACGTCCTTGCCGCCGTCCGCGCCCGGATAACGGAAATACCAATACGTTCCGTTCTTGTCCTCGTGCTCCACTTCCGCGTCGGAAAGAGCGGTGCCGCAGTGAGGGCACCTGTTTATCAGCCTGTTGCCTCGGTAGATAAGCCCCTTCTCGTACAGCTTGACGAAATATTCGCGCACGGCCCGGTTGCAACCCTCGTCCATCGTGAAACGCTCACGCTCCCAATCGCACGAATTGCCAAGCTTGCGCATCTGCTCCGTGATCTTGCCGCCGTAAACGCGCTTCCATTCCCAAGCGCGCTTCAGAAATTCCTCGCGGCCGAACTCATATTTGCTCTTGCCCTCCGAAGACAGGATATCATCCGCGACCCTCGCCTCCGTAGCGATGCTGGCGTGATCGGTTCCCGGGAGCCACAGCGCGCAATATCCCTGCATGCGCCGCCATCTGGTCAGCACGTCCTGAAGCGTCTGATCGAGCGCGTGCCCCATGTGGAGCTGCCCCGTGATATTCGGCGGCGGCATCACTATTGTGAACGGCTTCTTCGCCCGGTCGATTACGGCGCGAAACGCGCCGCTGTTCTCCCATTCGGCATATATTCTGTCTTCAAACGCCTTGGGCTCGTAATTCTTTGCAAGATTTGCGTTTTGCTTCATTTGATCGACTCTATTCTTTCTTTCCTGTTTGCAGTACCGTCATTCCGACTCACCGACCGTCATTCCACCGGCTGCCTTGGGCAGGTGGAATCCAAAGTCCCGGAATCTGTCCGCATTGGAACGCTTGTCTGTCATTCCTCCGCCAATGTCCCCAATATCACGCGCAAAGCATTAAACCTGCCCGTGTTTCTTTTGCCGAAACCGTAGCCCGCGCCGATAACGTTGATCTCGGGCAAACGCGTACAGCGGGCGCCGAGACCCTTGAGTATGCCGAAACCCGTCGGCGTCACCATCTCGGTGTTCACATCCTCACCTATGATACTGATTCCGCTGTCTTTGAGCATTTCCATAACGGCGGGCACGGGCACGGGTATCATACCGTGTCTGCAATGTATAAATCCGCTGCCGTCATGAACCGGCGAGCACAGTATCTCGTCCGCGCCGAGCATATCCACGCATATGGCCGCGCCGACGATATCGACGATAGAGTCCAAGGCGCCGACCTCGTGAAACACGACGTCCTGCACGGGCATATCGTGAACGGCGGCTTCCGCCTCCGCTATAACCGTAAATATGGCTACGGACATTCTTTTCACGTTGCCGTTCAGCGCGCTGTTTTCGATCATGGCGCTAATGGACGCGAAGCTGCGATGCTCACCGTCCGGATGTTCGCCGTGCGCGTGGTCGTGCGTATGCGCGTGGTCGTGCGTATGCGCACGGTCGTGCGCGTGATTGCCGTCGCGGGAATGATCGCATTCTCCGTGCCCGTGCTCGCGGCTGTAAGGTTCGTCGTTCGGCGTCGGTTCGCCGTTCGGCTTCGGTTCGCCGTCTATGCGCACATCAAGATTCACGCCTGTTATTCCGTTCATTTGGCGTCTGCCGGGGATGAGCGCGAAGCCCGAAACGCCGAGCTTGTCAAGCTCCGCGCGCAGCTTGCCGGCGTCGACGCCCAAATGTATGAGAGCGCCGAGCGTCATGTCGCCGCTTATGCCCGCTATACAGTCAAAATACAATACACGCTTCATGGTGTTCGCATCTCCGTTCCTACGCGCCGTTTGTGGCTCATTTTCCGTCCGAAAGGGGCCGTGCCGCCATTCCGTCGATCAGCGCGGCCAGATAGCCCGCGCCGAAGCCGTTGTCTATATTCATAACGCTCACGCCGAGCGAGCAGCTGTTCAGCATGGCAAGCAGCGCGGCAATTCCGCCCAAACCGGCCCCGTAGCCCACGCTCGTCGGCACGGCAATCACAGGTTTGTCCGCAAGACCGCCCACAACGCTCGCAAGCGCGCCCTCCATGCCGGCTACGGTTACAATGGCGTTGGCCGCGCGGATTCGCGGCACGCGATCAAGCAGTCTGTGTATGCCGGCCACGCCGACGTCGTATATACGGTCAACCGAACTGCCGTAAAATTCGGCAGTGAGCGCCGCTTCTTCCGCCACCGGAATATCCGCAGTACCCGCCGAAACGACGGCTACGCCCGCGCCCGCAGAGCGCGACGTATCTCGCCTGAGTATGATCATGCGCGCCGTCGCGTCGTACACTGCCTCGGGAACCCTTCGAGCCACAGCATCGTACATCTCCGCCGAAGCGCGCGTGCACAGCACGTTCGCGTTCGTCGAGGCCAAATCCTCCATGATCAAAGCGGCCTGTTCCGGCGTCTTTCCCTGTCCGAATATGACCTCGGCGGCGCCGCTGCGCAATCCGCGATGCCGATCCACGTTCGCGAAGCCCATATCCCGATAGGGCAGATTTCTCAACATCTCCATAGCCTCGGCGGGACTCCGCCCGCCTGCGGCCACATCATTCAGCAGCTTTTCAAGAAACGCTTTGTCCAAGGAATCAACTCCGTTTCGTACAGTCCGACCAATCAGTAATAACCACACCGTTGCGGTTTGCGATTATTATATCATTTTGTGTCTTCGAAATAAACAGGAAAAACCGATATTTCCGTTTCATGGCTTTGTTCGAGGGTGACTATTCGGGCGTCTGCTCCGAAGCCTTTGAGCAAAACGACCTGCGGTGTATCGGGCAAAGTCCCTCCGCCGCTATGCCCTCATAATGCGCTTTCGTTCCGTATCCCTTATTACTATCGAAAGCATACGCCGGATAAAGCTTGTGATACTCTCGCATAAGCTTATCGCGGGCGACTTTTGCCAATATGGAAGCGGCCGCTACGGAAACGCTCCTTTCGTCGCCCTTAATGAGCGGCGTCTGCGGTATGTCGACGCCGGGTATAAGAACGGCGTCCGTCAAGACATGTCCTATAACTGCGGGCTCACCGCTTGCGGACGCGACCGCCAACATGCGCGCGGCCTCCTCAACGGCCAGCCGCATAGACAGCTTCGTGGCCTCAAGGATGTTTATTTCATCTATGATATTATTGTCGATGAAGCTCAAACCGTATGCAAGCGCTTCCGCCCTTATAATCTCGTCAAGCTCTTCGCGGCGCTTTGCGGACAGCTTCTTTGAATCATCCACGCCAAGCACGGAAAAACTTCGCGGAAGCGCTACCGCCGCCGCCGCAACGGGGCCCGCCAAAGGCCCCCGACCCACCTCGTCGACGCCGGCTATACAGAGTACGCCTTTTGCGTAAAGCTCATCCTCAAAGACGCGCATCTCCGCCGCTCTCCGCGTCAGATACTCATACCTTTCCCGTTTTGTCACGAAAGTCTCCGAAATGTCGGCGCTTTTTCGAGCGTGATGCGGCCTATCATTCCTCCGCGAAACTCGTCAAGCAGGGTTTTGGCGGCGCGATCACAGTCAAGACGCCTTCCCGGCAACACGAACCCTCTGTTTGCGGCTATTGCCTCCAAAACCGAAACCGCGCCGCCGGCCGGCGATTCGTCGTCCGCGCCGCTTTCGTCAAGCCGCTCAAGGCGATACCGCGCCGCCAAAAGATTAGCGTGGCCGGGTACGGCAAGCAGCGTCCGCAACAGTTCGACGGCCAACTCCTCCGTATCCAATATCTCATCTTTGACAGATCCGCAAAACGCCAGATTGAGTCCGACCGTCCGATCCTCGAATTTCGGCAGGAGTATGCCCGGCGTGTCCAAAAGCTGCATACCGTTTTCGAGACCGAGCCACTGCTTTCCCTTCGTGATGCCGGGACGGTCGCCTACCCCTGCGCTTCTCCTTCCGACCAAGCGGTTGATCAGTGACGATTTGCCGACGTTAGGCACGCCCACTACCATCATACGCCGCGCCGTTCGCAAAGCCTTCCCGTTCCGATCATTCCGGGATACGGACAGGGCGCGAAGCAAAGATCCTACGCCCGCGCCGCTCATGCTGTTCAAAAGCCGCGCGTTTTCGCCCGACGCGCGAAAATATTTCAACCAGCCCTCGTTTTCGGTCTCGTTCGCGAGATCGCTTTTATTCAGCAGAATGAAGCGATTCTTGCCTTGCGACAACTCGTCCAAGATCGGGTTTCTGCCGGATATGGGTATACGCGCGTCTACTATTTCGAGAACCGTATCCACGAGCTTCATATTCTCCCGAATCAGCTCGCGCGTTTTCTTCATGTGTCCGGGGTACCAATTGATATTGTCCATAATGCACGCCGCCGCGTGAATCCCGCGTTTCCGAATCGCATAACCCAAATTATTGTTATGCTGCGGAAATATGGGATAAATCTATTAACGAATAACAAAAAATAAACGACCCTGCGGCAAGCCGCGGGGTATTACAGCAGAAGCTTCCCGCAGGGTCGTTTGATATGAGATGTAATTATTTAAGTGGGTTCAATACCCGCAACATGAAAATGAAGCGTGGCAAGCCACGGGGTACGCGTGCCCGGAGCTTGCGAACGGGTATTGAACCCGTTTGCATAATAAACGACCCCGCAGCAAACCGCGGGGTATTACAGCAGAAGCTTCCCGCGGGGTCGTTTGATATTGAGATGTGACTATTTTAATGGGTTCAAACCTGCGCCGGCAAGATGATCCCGATCAGTGCCTGATCTCTTTTGCCTTGAGTCGCGCCGCCTTGCCGGTTCGCTGTCTCATGTAATTCAGTTTGGCCCTGCGAACATCGCTCTGCCGCACAATCTCGATCTTGTCGATCCTCGGCGAATGCACGGGGAATGTCTTTTCAACACCGACGCCGGAAGCAATTCGTCTGACGGTAAATGTCCGGCTGATGCCGCCGTTTTGCATTTTCAGGATGAAGCCTTCAAATATCTGAATCCTCTCCCTGCTTCCCTCCACGATCTTGATATGAACCTTAACGGTGTCTCCGACGCTGAGCTTGGGGATGTCGGTTCTTAGGTAGTCTTGGGATATAGCGCTTATAACATCCATGTTATACCTCCTTGCTTGTCTTTTTTCCGTCATACTTTGTCGCTGCTCATTCAACGCTCGCTTGCGTACACTTGTACGCGTCGCTTCGCGTTTCGTTCGCGCTTCGCGTCTGACGAAAAAAATCCTGCGCAATCGATTTTTTTTGTCTTTTTTCCGTCATACTTTTGCGCGCCTATCCCCATTTGTGCAACAAATGGCCGGAAGGCGCCACTCGAGAACTCCCCGGCTTTAGCCGGTAGGAGTTTACCGTCCGCTGCTCATTCAACGCTCGCTTGCGTACACTTGTACGCGTCGCTTCGCGTTTCGTTCGCGCTTCGCGTCTGACGAAAAAAATCCTGCGCAATCGATAAAAAAAATCGATTCGCGCCGTCTGCTCTCGGGCGTTCGCGGTGGGGTTTTGTTCTCTCTGTTCGCGGTGGGGTTTTGTTCTCTCTGTTCGCGCCGCGCTTATGCCGCGCAAACACGTAAACGTCTATTCCCTCCGGAGGATCGTCCATAACGACGCAAATGTCAGTCTACCACACATCGTATGCGATTTCAAGGGCTTTTTTTGAGGCGACGCTTTTTGCTTTTACTTTTGCGGCAATTTCTTTATACTTATCCGCCCCGAGTTTGCCACTTCTCAGCGCTGAAACAGTAAAAAAAGCATAAAAAAGTTTAGAATTTGCAAGGAAACCCCTTGCCTTTTTTATGCCTTCATGATATAATTATTCAGTAGGCGCATTGACATATTGCAGGAGGTATCTATGTTTATTGATCTCAACAAAAACAACGGGAAAGAT
>JAISBV010000093.1 GCA_031266025.1 Eubacteriales Family XIII. Incertae Sedis bacterium | reverse complement strand
GGCATCAACAAGGTGGACTTGAAGGAACAGAAGACCTCGGATTCGGCTATCACATACATAGACAGAGCCATAAACAGCGTATCGTCCGAGCGCTCGAAGATGGGCGCCATAGTCAACAGGCTCGACCACACGATCGCGAACCTTGGCGTGGCGAACGAGAACATGACCGCAGCCGAATCGAGGATACGCGACGTCGATATGGCGAGAGAGATCATGGAGTTCACAAAGAACCAGATACTGTCGCAGGCCGCGCAGTCCATGCTCGCTCAGGCGAACGCCCTGCCGCAAGGCATACTCCAATTGCTCCAGTAAGAGCAGATTACATAATAGTACACCTTTCAATTTCAATGATGTACTGCATAATGGAAGAACCGCCGGTCTCGGCGGTTCTTCCATTTTTAAGACGCCAATATTCGACAGAAATTTCATTGAAATATTGTATGAGCCCTACTATTACTGTATAATATGTAACGTGTATGAACAAACGCGGATCAAAGGATTATTCGAACGGAGGCCGCTATGCCGAGAACACCGGATTTTACGAGAGACGAAGCGCTCGCGCTTCTCAAGGAATACAACAAAGAGGATTTTCACCTGCGGCACGCGCTGACGCTTGAGGGCGTAATGCGCTATTTCGCCGAAAAACTCGGCTATGCCGACGAGGCGGATTTTTGGGCGCAGGTCGGACTTCTGCACGACCTCGATTTCGAACTTTATCCGGAAGAACATTGCGTCAAGGCGCGGGAGCTTCTGAAAGCGAGAAACGCCTGCGACGATCTTATCCGCGCCGTCGTCAGTCACGGCTACGGTCTGCCGGGCGTGGACTGCAAGCCCGAACACGAGATGGAGAAAGTGCTGTTTGCAACGGACGAATTGACGGGGCTGATATGGGCCTGCGCCATAATGCGCCCCTCGGGGAGCGTAATGGATCTGGAGCTGAAGTCCGTGAAGAAGAAATACAAGACGCTGAATTTCGCGGCCGGGTGCTCGCGCAAAATCATAGCGCTCGGCGCGGAGATGTTGGGTTGGGATATCGACAGGCTGATAAGTGAAACGATATCGGCCATGCGCGCCTGCGAACAGTAGCCGGGCAATCCCACAAGATTACAGGAGGTGGATATGTATCCTTCTATACTGAAAAATTCAGGGCTTTTTGATGAGCTCCCGAGCCGGGATTTCATGCAATTGTGTTCATGTGTGAAGCGCCGCACGGAGGATTTCGAAAAGAAACAAGTATTGGTTTACCAAGGGGATTCCGTTTCCGAAATCGGCATTCTGACAAAGGGAAGTCTTGTCGGCGAGAAATATCATATGGACGGGCGGGTGCAGATCATACGCATCTTTTCCCCGTATTCCGTTGTGAATCTCGATGCGGCGAGCTCGTCCGCAAAGACGTGCCCCATTTCAATTACAGCCACCGACAGCGGTCGTATCATATGGATTCCCTTTGATGAAATGTTCAAAGGAGATGATCTTTCCGCGGACGTGCGAAAAACGCTGTTCGATAACATAATGTCAATACTTGCGGATGATAATATTCGCATGATGCACAAATCCGACATACTGGCGGTGCGCACATTGCGTGAAAGGATCATGGCGTATTTCAGTATTGTAAGCGAAAAGCGCGGCGATATGACAGTACGGTTAAGCATGAATCAAGAAGAACTGGCGCGATATCTCTGTGTCGACAGAAGCTCGCTCTCTTCGGAATTGAACAAGATGAGAAAAGAAGGGGTATTGGATTTCAGCAAAAAAACATACACGCTGATGTTTAACGAAAATTGACGACAACCGTCTCGCCGCAGCGGTATGTACGTAAAAACCGGCAAACCTCGCAGTTTGCCGGCGTCAAATTCACCGTAAATCGGATTTCAAACGTTTGCGGACGACCTTTCCGGATATATCAGCTTATCCATAAGCCGCACCAAATTCGCTATCTCGGGTTTTGACAGCTGCGCGTCCGCGCCGACCTCCTTGCCTTTCAGTTTCATCTCTTCATTTATAAGCGATGAAAACAGTATAACGGGAAGCGTTTTGAGCGCGGGATCATCCTTGATCAGCTTCGTCAAATGGTGTCCGTCCATGCGCGGCATCTCAATATCCGAGATCACGCAGGCGACGTGTTCGCCGATATTGCCGTCATGCTTGGCTTCTTCGAGAAAATCATAAGCCTCTTGCCCGTTGTCGGTTTTGATAGTGTTCACATAACCCGCTTTGTGCAGCGATTCCAATATCATCTTTGAAAGCAGCATGGAGTCCTCCGCGATCAATATGGGAAGATCCGACCGTTTGCGGGGCCCGAGCTTTTCTATATCACTGATCTGTATACTCGTCAAAGGCGCTATTTCCGCCACGATTTTCTCAAAATCAAGTATTGTTATAAGCCGCCCGTCATACTCGGCTATACCCGTGGCGACGCCCTCGCCGCCGCCGTAAATCACCGTATCCGGCTTTTTGATATTATTCCAAGATATTCTGTCTATACCGACCACCGAATGCACATGAAAGCCTATTACCTGATTGTTGAATTCCGTAATCATGAATATATCGCGCTCAAGATAATCCGACACGCCGAGGTCGAGATACTTTGCCAAGTCGATAACCGTAATCACATCTTCGCGAGACTTAAATATACCCTCTATGGCAAGGTGCGCGTTCTGCATGGGCTTCAACGGAGAAAACTTCATGATCTCACGTACTTTTGCCACGTTAATGCCAAAGATCTCTCCCGCAATCGTAAACTCCATTATCTCAAGTTCGTTTGTACCTGACTCAAGAAGTATATCGGTCTGCATAAACGAATTTCCTTCCATTTGTTTGCCATACCCCTTTCAAAACATAAACACAATACCCGCGACGCCGATCAAGCTCGGATATATAATATATATTACAACAACGAAGCAAAAACTGCAATAGCAAACGGGAATTTTTGCGTATTGCATTCGAAAGAAATTCGTATTATAATAAAATAGTTTTATAGTAAAAGTATTTTTGCGGCAGCGTCGCGTAAAGCGCGCCGGAAAGGAGTTGCGGATGGCGGATTGCACGGACGATATCGGCGGATTGCTCGGGATAAGATATCCCATTATACAGGGGGGCATGGCTTGGATCGCCGACAGCAGCCTTGCTTCGGCGGTCTCGAACGGCGGAGGATTGGGCCTGATCGCGGCGGGAAACGCCGACGCGGATTTCGTCAGGGAGGAAATTCGCAGGACGAGGGTATTGACGGACAAGCCTTTCGGCGTTAACGTTATGCTTCTGAATCCCCACGTCGACGCTATTATGAATATGCTCTGCACCGAACGGCCCGCAGTTGTAACGACCGGCGCCGGCAACCCCGGCAAATACATGGCCGCGCTGAAAGACGCCGGTATCAAGGTGATACCCGTAGTGGCGTCCGTCGCGCTGTCTGTGCGTCTCGCGCGGGCCGGCGCGGACGCGGTCGTAGCCGAAGGCCAGGAAGCGGGCGGACACATCGGCGAGGCCACGACGATGGCTCTCGTGCCTCAGGTGACGAGCGCCGTGGACATACCCGTTATAGCGGCGGGCGGTATAGGCGACGGACGCGGCGCGGCGGCGGCGTTCATGCTCGGCGCAAAAGGTCTGCAAGTCGGCACGCGCTTCCTCGTCGCGCGCGAATGCACAATTTCGCAGGCGTACAAGGATATGATACTCAAGGCGAAAGATACTGACACAACCGTGACGGGCAAAAGCACGGGTCATCCCGTACGCGTGCTGAAAAATCGGATGACCAAGGAGATACTGTCGCTCGAAGGCTCGGGCGGCATAAGCCCCGAGGAATTCGAACAGCGCATGGCGGGTACGCTGCGCGCCGCAGTCAAAGACGGCGACGTCACTTACGGCTCCGTTATGTCGGGACAGATCGCGGGTCTCGTCCGCAAGGAGCAAACGGCGGCGGAGATAATAGAAGAAATATTCAAGGAGGTTAAAGACGTATATGAAAGCAGGGCTTCTGTTTGCGGGGCAAGGCGCTCAATATGAGGGTATGGGCAAAAGTCTGTACGACGCGTATCCCGCGGCGCGGGATATATTTGACCGTGCCGGCGATAAGATAAAGCGCCTGTGCTTCAAAGGAACGAAAGATGATCTGCGGCAGACACGCGTAACGCAGCCCGCCGTTTTCACTGTAGACGCGGCGGCATACGCGGCCTTGTCCGCAGAGTTGGCGCGGACGGGACTATCGAAAGAGAGCGGAGGCCCTGTGGAAACGGCGGCTTTCGCGGGCTTCAGTCTCGGCGAATACGCGGCGCTCTCGGCGGCTTCTTGCTTCGCCGATTTTGAAACCGCGCTCGCCTTGGTGGAAAAGCGCGGTGCATATATGGCTGAGGCGGGGCTCGGCGCGGACGGCGAACAAAAAGGCGCCATGCTTGCCGTATTCGGCGAACGGCAAGCCATACAGGACGCGGTGAATTCCGTGCGCGCAGGCCGTATATTGGAAGCGGTCAACTTTAACTCGCCCGCGCAGACGGCAGTGGCGGGCGACGCGGACGCGATCGCCGATTTCAGAAAGAAAGTCAAAGAAACGGACGGGTTGAAGGCGGTTCCTCTGAACGTGAGTACGGCCTTTCACAGCCCCATGATGGCGCCGGCGTCCGACAAGCTGTCTGAAACCGTGCGAGACATGGATTTCTCGGCGCCGCGCGTTCGCGTATACGCGAATACGACGGGTCGTGATCTGATGGACGGCAAACCCGCTGAGATTTCTGACGCGGCGTGGATACGCAAGCATTTGGCGCTGCAATTGAAAAGCCCCGTATACTGGCAGGAGACAATTGAAAACATGATCGCGGACGGCGTCCGCTTCTTCGCGGAGCTCGGCCCCGGGCAAACATTGTCGGGGCTTGTGAAAAAAATCAATCCCGACGCGCCCGTATTTCACGCAGACGACGCCGAAAGTCTCAAAAGCGCGATAGCGTCGATAAAGGAGATGATTTGATGGGCGCGCTGACCGGCAAGACCGCAGTCGTTACGGGCGGCACGCGAGGCATCGGCAGGGCCGTGGCTCTGGAATTAGCGGAAAGGGGCGCAGACATACTGCTCACGTATCGCGGCAACGCGGATGCTGCAGAGGAATGCCTGAAACTTCTGTCCGCATACAATATCCGCGCCCTGCTCCTGCGAGGCGACGCCGCGAACCCCGAACACAGCACAGAGGTCGCCGCAGCGGCGAAAGAAAAATTCGGGCGCGTCGATATATTGGTGAATAACGCAGGTATCACGCGCGATAAGTTACTGTTGCGTATGAGTCCTGCGGATTTTGATGATGTGATCCGCGCGAATCTCTCCGGCGCGTTCTATATGACGCGGGCTGTCGCGCCATTTATGACAAAACAACGCGCGGGACGCATAGTAAATATTTCATCCGTCGCGGGTCTGCGAGGCAACCCGGGGCAGTTGAATTACGCCGCGTCAAAAGCGGGTTTGGTCGGCATGACGCTGTCGGCGGCAAAGGAATTGGCGTCGCGCGGCATTACGGTCAACGCCGTCGCGCCGGGCTACATAGTGACGGATATGACTGACGCGCTGACCGATGAGCAGCGGGCCGCCATGGTCGAAGCCGTCAGTCTCGGGCGCGCCGGCTCGCCGGTCGACGTGGCCAAAGCCGTGGCCTTCCTTGCGTCCGACGACGCGGCTTATATTACGGGGCAGGTATTGTGCGTGGACGGCGGTATAGTTATTTAGATGTAACTACGCAAACGCCGCGTCAGCTTTGCCCGTTTGCAGCATTTAAGTAGTTTTGATTAAAATATTTGAGCAGTAGCATTTGAGTAATAGCATTTGGATTGAGGTATAATATATATGGAAAGAAGAGTAGTCATAACGGGAATGGGCGCAGTCAGCCCTCTCGGCAACAATCTCGCAGACACTTGGGCCGGCGTCAAGGCCGGAAGGAACGGCATCGGCCCCATTACGAAGATCAACGTGGCCGGTCAAAACGTGACCATGGGCGCCGAGGTCAAGAATTTTGAGTATCACGACAAGCGCGAAGCGCGCAGAATGGATATGTTCAGCCAATACGGCGTGACGGCGGCTTTGGAAGCCATGGCAATGAGCGGTCTCGTCAGCGGCGAAAATATAGATTCCGATCATCTCGGCGTATACGCGGGCAGCGGTATAGGCGGCATTTCCACGCTTGAGAGCGAGTTCAAAAAATTCTCGGAGCGCGGGGCCGGGAGGGTCTCTCCCCTGCTCGTTCCAATGATCATAGGCAATATATTGGCCGGCAACATCGCCATAACGTGCAAAGCCCAAGGCTCCGCCATCGACATGGTGACGGCCTGCGCCTGCGGAACGCACGCCGTCGGCGAGGCGTGGAGAACAATAAGACACGGTTACATTAACGCTGTTATAGCGGGCGCGGGCGAGGCGCCATTTGCCGCCACCTGCTTCGCCGGTTTCACGAATATGACGGCCATGTCGTCGCGAAAGGATCCCGACAGATGCTCGACGCCCTTCGATAAGGAGCGCGACGGCTTTATTATGGGCGAAGGCGCGGGCATGCTCATACTGGAAGAACTGTCACACGCACAGGCGCGCGGCGCGCGTATATACGCGGAGGTCGTCGGCTACGGAACCTCTTGCGACGCCTTTCACATCACGCAGCCGGCGCCGGGCGGCGTCGGCGCGGCGAAATCCATGCGCATGGCGATCGAATCCGCCGGCGTGAGACCCGAAGAGGTATCCTATATAAACGCTCACGGAACCGGCACGCCGTACAACGATCTGTTTGAAACGCAGGCCGTCAAGGCGGTGTTCGGCGACGCCGCCTACAAGATACCCGTCAGTTCGACCAAGAGCATGACCGGGCATATGCTCGGCGCGGCCGGCGCATTGGAAGCCGTGATCTGCGTACAGGCGCTGCAGGACGGCGTCATCCCGCCCACCGTCAACCTGCGCGTACCGGATGAAGAATTGGATCTGGATTACGTGCCCGATACGGCGCGCAAGGCGGCGCTCACATATGTTATGTCCAATTCTCTCGGCTTTGGCGGACACAACGCCACAGTGCTGTTTAAGAAGTATGAGTAATAGTTACGGTTCAGAAGTATGCCGAGCCTAATGCTTTTTCCGTCATTCCGGGTTTATCCCGGAATCCATAGTGTATTTTTGGATTCCACCGGCCCAAGGCAGCCGGTGGAATGACCGTACTGCTGCCAAATCAACCTTAATATCTTTGCAGGCGGTCTACCCTTGAGCAGTAACATAATACGTAGGAACGGGTGTAAAATGAACGAAATACTATTGACAAAACAACAGATCATGGACATAATCCCCCACAGGGATCCATTTCTGCTGATCGACGAAGTACTCGAACTGGAAGCCGGCCGCCGCGTGCTCGCCGTCAAACACGTCCGAGCGGATGAATACTATTTCCGGGGCCACTTCCCGCAGGAAAAGGTCATGCCCGGCGTCCTGATCGTCGAGGCTCTGGCTCAGGCGGGCGCGGTGGCTATACTGTCCATGGACGCGTATCGCGGCAAAATAGCCTACTTCGGAGGCATCAAGGACGCGAAATTCCGCGAAAAGGTTGTTCCGGGCGACGTACTGACGCTCGAAGTGACATTGGAACGACTCCGAAGCAGGGCCGGAACGGGCGTCGCGACGGCAAAGCTCGGAGAGAAGACGGCGTGCCGCTGCGAGATACTGTTCGCCATAGGCGATTGACCGACATGAAAAGTCAAGCGGATAAATTAGGCAAGGTACTGTCTCGCCTGTTTCATATCATACCCCCCGCGTTGGAAGAAGCCGCGCGGCGCGCGTCGTCGGGACGCGTATCGGGCAGCGAGATGCACGTGCTGACGGAAATCGGTCTCGGCAAGATCAAGACCATGACGCAGGTGGCCGCAGGGCTGCGCATCAGCGTAGGCGCGCTCACGACCGCGATCGACAAGTTAGTAAAAAAGGGTTACGTGCGCCGCTCCCGCGTAGACGAGGACAGGCGCATAGTGAAAGTCGCGCTGACAGACGAGGGGGCGGAGCTCGTGCGCGCCCATGTCTCCTTTCGCGAAGATATGATAGAGACGGCGTTCAAATCCTTATCGGCGGAGCAGCGCGAATTACTCCTGCTCTCCTTGGCGGATATAGACGAATACTTTCGCATGAAGTCCGTCAGCCCCGTCAGGGAAGAGTCCGAACCTCCCCTGCGCCCGATAATGATAGGCGATATCGAGATTCCCTCGCCCATATTTCAGGGCGACATGGGAGCCGCGTTTTCTTCGCCAAGCTTGGCCGCCGCCATCGCGATCTGCGGAGGCGTGGGCATCGTCACAGCCGCGCAGCCCGGCTTTGCGGAACCGGACTACGAGCGCGAACCGCTCGCTGCGAACCTGCGAGCCTTCAAGCGAAACATCTCTGACGCGCGCGCGAGGACAAGAGGACAAAACAGTATCGGCGACGTCGCCGTGAACGTGCTCTACGCGTCGCCGGAATGCGGCCTTATGGTAAAGACGGCCATCGAGGCGGGCGCGCGCATAATTATAGCGGGTATGGGAATACCGACCTCGCTTCCGGGTATGGCCGGGGAGTCCGATGTAAAATTAGTGCCCATAGTCTCGTCAGCGCGAGCCGTCGCGCTCCTGCGCAGGGGTTGGGCGAAGAAATACAATCGCGCTCCGGACGCCGTGATATTCGAGGGACCTCTCAAATGCGGTTTTCTCGGCTTCAAGGAGGAAAAGCTCGACGGAGCGGCCGCAGATTTTTACAGGAGCTTGGTCGAGATAAGGCGCGAGCTCGCCGACCTTCCGAATTGCCCGCTGATCGCGGCGAACGGCGCAATGAGCCGCGCTGACGTGAAAAGGGCCATAGCCTACGGCGCGGACGGCATACAGCTTGACGAAGCCTTTGCCCTTACGCGCGAATGTACGGCGCCGAGCTCCGTGCTCGCACTCTACTCCGGCGCGCAGCGACGTGAAGCGCTCATCATGAAAAGCCCCGTCGGAATGCCGGCGCGCGCGCTGAAAAACGCGTTGACCGACCGCGCGGCGCGCGGAACCGCCGACCCCTCTCGCTGCATAAATTGCATGACCGGCTGTCCTAAGAAAGATATCCCGTTCTGCCTTGCCGAAGCTCTCAACGCGACGTCAAGGGGCGACGCGGAGAACGGCATATTGTTCTGCGACGGTGAAAGCGACCGCGCCGCGCCGCCGACGCAGATGCCCGATACGGTGGCCGGCATATTCAAAGCCCTCTGTTGAGTTATGCATAAATATGCACTTTTATTAATTTTTATTCATATTCTTGTTGACAAACCTCGCAGGACGTGTATAATGTAAATACGCCGGAGGTAAAAAATGAAGCATACGGTATTTATAGACGGGCGCGAGGGCACCGCAGGGCTCAAGATATTTGATCGCTTCGCCGCGCGCGACGACATAGAACTGCTCAATATTTCGGAAGAAGAACGAAAGAACGTCAAAAGCAGGCTCACCCTCATGGCCGAGGCGGAAATCGTATTCCTGTGCCTGCCGGATGACGCCTCGCGCGAAATCGTCGCGGCCGCAGACGCTGCGGACTGCAAGGCGCGCATTATCGACGCGTCCACCGCCTTTCGCACGTCGCCCGAGTGGGTATACGGGCTTCCGGAGTTGACGCCCGGGCAAAGGAACGCAATCGCGACGGCGACAAGGGTCGCCGCGCCGGGTTGTCACCCGACAGGCTTCATCCTGATAGCGCGGCCCTTGATAGAAACAGGCGTGCTCGGCGACGACTATCCGTTCTCCTGCCACTCCGTCACGGGATACAGCGGCGGAGGCAAGGGTATGATCGCCGAGTACGAGAGAAGGAACGACATCGGAGCGCCGCGTCAATACGGACTGTCGCAAAAGCACAAGCACCTGCCCGAGTTCGAGAGCTTTTCGGGGGCGCGAGCCCCTGTTTTATTTAATCCGGTCGTTTCAAGCTATTACAGCGGCATGCTCGTGAGCGTACCTCTGCACAGGCGACTGTTCCGAAAGAAGACCCGTCTGCGAGAGCTGTACGAGCTGTTTGCCGCGTATTACAGGGGCTGTCCCTTGGTAAAAGCCATAGAACCGGGGCGCGAATCGGACGACGGCTTCTTGGCGGCCGACGCTATGGCGGGTCGTGACAGCCTTGAAATACTGTTCTACGGGCGCGACGATTACATCATGATTGCCGCGCGTTACGACAATCTCGGCAAGGGCGCGTCGGGCGCCGCGATTCAGTGTATGAACCTGATGTTGGGCTTGCCTGAAGAACACGGATTGGTAATATGATTAAACGGAGAAACAATTACATGAAGAAGTACGAATTGACATATATAGAAAACGGAGTTTGCGCGCCCAGGGGCTTCAAGGCTGCGGGGATACATTGCGGATTCCGCAAAAATATCAAGAAGAACGATCTCTCGCTCATAGTCAGCGACGTGATGTGCAACGCGGCGGCCGTTTTCACGCAGAACAAGCTGAAGGGCGCGCCCGTGCTCGTTAACCGCGAACATCTGAAGGACGGCAAGGCGCGAGCCATCATCTGCAACAGCGGCAACGCCAATACCTGCGCGCCGGGCGGTCTTGAGATCGCTTACGGAACCTGCCGACTGACGGCGGAAGCGCTCGGCATAAACGAAAACGACGTTATTGTATGCTCAACGGGCGTTATAGGCTCTCCCATATACCTCGAAACATTTGAAAACGGCATTCCCAAAGTTATAAAAAAACTGTCGTACAAGGGTTCAAACGCCGCCGCGCGCGGCATCATGACAACGGACAAGGCGGTCAAGGAAGTCGCCGTTTCATTTAAGGCGGGCGGGAAAATCTGCCGCATGGGCGCAATAGCAAAGGGCAGCGGCATGATCAACCCCAATATGGCCACAATGTTATGCTTTATAACCACCGACGCCGCCATAGACCAAGAAGTCTTGCAGTCGGCTCTCAGCGCGGACATAAAGGACAGTTTCAATCAGATCAGTATAGACGGCGACACATCAACAAACGACACGGTCGCTATTATGGCAAACGGTCTCGCGTGCAACGCGCCCATCACGGGTTCGGGCGAGGATTTGGAAGCTTTTCGCGCGGCCTTACGCGCCATAAGCTCCTACATCTGCCACCATATTGTCAAGGATGGAGAGGGCGCGTCGAAAATATTGAAATGTATGGTGTCGGGCGCTCCGAACAAGGACGTCGCCCGCGGCGTTTCCCTGACCGTCATACAGTCGGATCTCGTGAAGACGTCCGTGTTCGGCGAGGACGCGAACTGGGGTCGAGTGCTCGTCGCGGTCGGATATTCCGACAAAGACTTCGAAGTAGAGAATATCGACATAGCTCTCGCCGCCGGCAAAAGCCGCGTGGATGTCTGCAAACACTCGGTCGCCTGCCTGTTCGACGAGGATATGGCCAAGAAAATACTCTCGCAGAAAGAGGTGCACATCCTGATCGACCTTAATCAGGGCGATGCCGGCGCTATCGCATACGGCTGCGACATGACGCTCGATTACGTGAGGGTCAACGCGCGCTATCGCACGTAGCGTTAAAGTTCAGGTTACAGCTCAGGGGTACAGTTCACAGGTTGGCTGCAAATTCTCCGCCTACTCTCTCCGTTGCGTTAAATGTTGCAATATGCAAAAATATGGAGTAAAATTAAGACAGCGCCATATTTAATTGCCAAAGCAATAATCTGTAAATTTAAGTCAAAAGATTGACCGACCCAACGGCCGAAAAGAAAGGAGAATCCCTCTTGTTTTTCAACTCTAAAAAAAGGGGCGTTCGTAAATCTCATCTCGCAAACAAGATATCAATGGCTTGCGCCGTCGCGGTACTTGCGAGCTCGATTCTGACAGGGGTTTTGAGCTATGTGTTTTTCAGGGACGCCGCAATTACTTCACACGCTTTTGCCGCGCAGAAAATCGCCTTTGCGGCGGCAAGTATAATAGATCCTCTCGAATACGAAACCATCATGAACGCAGGTGAGACAAACGCGTATTGGGATACGCTGAAAACGAATTTCGACGCAATAATAAACAATACAGGCGCCATGTATCTCTACGCGCTCGACAGCAAATACGATGAAAACGTCACTTATTTTATGGAAGGCTACAGCGCGAACGATGAAAATCCGCCCATAGAATTTCTTGAAGAGGAAAGCATTAACGCCCACAGCGATGAACTATTCTACGTATTTGAAACCGGCGAGCCGGCGACGACCGGCATCTACAAGTCCGAAGGCTTCGGATACATGGTTTCGGGCTATGTTCCCATACTTGCGCCGGACGGTACTGTCCTCGGCGCCGTCGGCGCGGATATCGACGCAAACGAAGTCATAGCGGACACGCGCGCCTTTATGCGCAAAATAGCTCCCGTAATAGTGATTGCGTCCGCCGTTATGGGACTGCTGATGCTTGTTTTCATAAGGAGAAACGTGGGGGTTCCGCTCACCGTGCTCGCGGCGGCTGCGGGCAAGGTGGCGAACGGGTACACGGATGTTTACCTCTCCGCAGAACGCAACGACGAAGTTGGCGAGCTTACAAAGGATTTTGCCGCGCTCATAGAAAATACGGCCGAACAGGCAGGAGTCGTCAAAAAACTTTCATCTGGCGATCTGACCGCGAGAGTAAATCCGCGAAGCGAACACGACGTCATGAATATAGCGCTGTCGGATATGGCGCAGAACTTTTCTCGCATGATATCGAATGTGACATTGAGCGCGAACGAGGTCGCCGCAGGGGCCGCGCGCATGTCGGAAAGCGCAAGAGATCTTGCCGGAATTTCATCCTCACAGGCGGGCGAAACCGGAAAGCTCTCGTCCAAGATTTCAGGCATTTCGGAAAAGGCGGTAAAGTCTGCGGATCTCGCGAAAAAAGCGGATGAACTCATGAAGGAAATGCTTCTCCTCTCGAACGAAAGTTCGGAAAAGACAAAAGCGATGATAACGGTCGCCGAGGAGATAAAGGATGCATCGAGCGATATCACAAAGGTAGTCAAAACAATAGACGATATAGCATTCCAAACCAATATCCTCGCGCTCAACGCGGCCATAGAAGCCGCGCGGGCGGGGGAAGCGGGCAGGGGCTTCGCGGTCGTGGCCGGTGAAGTGGGAATACTCGCCGGCAAGAGCAAGAAAGCTGCCGGCGAAACGGAAATTCTAATAAAAAAGAGCGCGGAAAAAGCCAAAACGGGCGTTGAAACCGCAATGGGAACCGCCGCCGCGCTTACGGACATAGCAAGCCGAATAGAACGCAGCAGCGAAATCATAGCGAATATATCGGCGCTTGTCCGCGAACAGGAATACGACGTGACGGAGATAACAAAAAGCGTGGAAACTATTGAGGTCTCCGTTTTCGAAAACACTGCGGCAAGTGAAAAAAACGCGGAAGCGAGCGCGATGATGAACGACCGGGCCGACAAACTCGCGATGTCTGCGGCGATGTTCAAGGTCAATGAAGAGAGCGCCGCCGTGACCGCTATATCCCCGCCGTTCTTCAACCTTTGAGAAATAGTGGTTTTTCGCCTGTTTTCAGTACGGTTGACGCTTCATTTCTGACGATCACAGGCATTCATCCGGAATCTCCCAAACCGCAGAGGGGGCGTTTTCTGTCCACGCGGACGTGATTTCCTTTGAATCCGCAACCTTGCCAAACCATAACCGAATGTTCTTGCAGGTCGCCTCCTGAAGATCCGGATACCACGTAGCGCAGGCATCATGCGCCAATATAACATGATAATCGAGGATCGACGCATGGCGTACGGTCGTCTCGACGCAGATATTCGTCGCCACTCCCGTGAACACCAGCGTTTCAATTCCCTTGTTTTTCAGAATCGAATCCAACGGTGTGTTCAAAAAACCGCTGAAGCGGTTTTTTTGCACGAGGATATCGCCTTCCTGCGGAGTGAAGCCATACAGCTCCGCTCCCCAACTTCCCCTGCGGCATACGCCTTCATTTGCGGAGTCCTCCTTTGCATCGGGTCGCATCTTCCACGCGAAGGAATCCGTGTTGTCATCTTCAATGTTTTGGATGAAAACAACCGGAACCCCTTTCTCACGCGCGGACAGTACGAGACGGCTCAGAGCCGTCATCATGTTTGTGATCGGATCCAGATCGCATCCTTTTCTTCCGAACACGCCGTCCGGATGACAGAATTCATTCTGCACATCCACAAGCACAAGCGCCTTCCTTGTCTTAGTAAGCAGGTAATCAAGCGGTAAAGGTTTCATGTTTTGTCCTCCTTTAATACAGCTTTCAAGGTGCTTATTCCGTTTTTTATAGATTTAGCAGACACTGTCTTGCCATACAGTCTATCGCGAGAAACCCCGTCCGTCAACAAAAACCGAAGAATCTTTTTGGCAGATGTAAGAAAAATTTCTACACTCGAAATTTTTCTACTGATGCGTTATAATAGTTATATTAGACTGCTTCCAAACAAAAAAGTTATTAAAAGGAGGTCGAGCCATGATTGAGGCAAAAATGCTGATCGGAGGGGAATTGGTTGACAGCGAGAGCGGCCGGCGGCTCAATGTCGTCAATCCCTCGAATGAAGAGGTTCTCGGCACAATCCCGCAGGCGTCGGAAAAAGACGTCGATAACGCCGTACGGGCTGCGGAGGGCGCGAGATCCGCATGGCAGGCGTTGGATATCGACGGGCGGGCCGCGTACATCCTAAAAACCGCAAAACTGTTGGATGCCGCCGCAGAGGAGATCGCCGAGCTCGAAGCGTCGGATACGGGTCATACGATACGCAGGGTACGCGGCGACGTATCTGCGGCGGCTTGGTTCTTGCGGTATTACAGCGGTTTGGGTTGGATGGTAAAGGGGGAAACTATTCCCGCTACGCCGACCGGATATCATTTGACCGTTCGCCAACCCTATGGGATCGCAGCGAAGATCGTGCCTTTCAATCATCCCATCATGTTCGCCTCAAGGTTAGCGGCGCCTCTTATAGCGGGGAACGCCGTTATTATGAAGGCGCCGCGAGAAGCATCCCTTTCCGTCTTGCGGTTCGCGGAAATCTGTGCGGCTGTGTTTCCGCCCGGCGTCGTAAATATCATTTCAGGAACAGGCGACGAGGCCGGCGACGCGATAGTCAGGCACCCAAAAATCAAACGCATAGGCTTTATCGGTTCCGAGCAAACGGGTCTGCGTATTCAGGAATCGGCCGCAAAGGCCGGGATCGTCAAACACCTGACGCTTGAGTTGGGCGGAAAAAACCCGATGATCGTCTTTCCGGACGCCGACGCAGACAAGGCGTTTTCCGGCATAATAGGCGGGATGAGCTTCTCTTGGTCAGGGCAAAGCTGCGGATCTCTCAGCAGGCTTTTTCTGCACAAGGACATTTATGATAAGGGGGTAGAAAAGATTGCGTCCATGATCAACGCGCTGAAAGTAGGCAATCCTTTGGACGAGACCTCGGATATGGGGCCGATCATTCACAAGAGACAGTACGAGAAAGTTTTGCATTACATCGAGACGGGCCGAGAAGACGGCGCCCGCTTGATCGCCGGCGGCGCGCGTCCCGATGGGGAAGAGTTTGAGAAGGGCTATTGGGTTCGTCCGACGGCCTACGCGGATGTGACGGATGACATGCGCCTTTTCAATGAGGAAGTTTTCGGACCTGTACTGTCCGTCATTCGATGGTCGGATGAAGATGAGGTTATCGCACGGGCAAACAAGCTCAACCTTGGTTTGACCGGCTCCGTCTGGTCTAATGACTTGAATCGCGCGCTCAGGGTGGCGCGGCAAATCGAATCCGGTTATATATGGGTCAACGCCGTTTCGCACCATTACAAAGCGGTTCCCTTCGGCGGTTATAAGAACAGCGGGATCGGCCGTGAGGAAGGCGTAGACGAGATCATCAGCTATACGGAGGAGAAATCCATTAACGTGATTTTGAACGATTAAAAGGAGGAGAAGAACATGTTTGACGTCGCCGGAAAAACAACAGTCATCACGGGCGCAGCGCAGGGAATTGGCCGGGAATTCGCGCTCGCTTTCGCTAAGGAAGGTTCAAAGATCGTCGTTACGGATATTAACGGCGAAAAGGCCGAAAGCGTCGCCAAAGAGGTCGCGGACGCCGGCGGATCGGCGATAGCGGTTCAATTGGATGTTACGGATCTGCCTGCGGCCGAGGCAATGGCGAAAAGGGCGGTGGATGCCTTTGGCAGCTTCGATATTCTGATCAACAGCGCGGCGATTTTTTCCACAATCAAAATGAAACCGTTTTATGAAATGTCGATTGAAGAATACCGCAATGTCATTGACGTCAACATGGCCGGAACGCTGATAGCGTGCAAGGCGGCCGCCCCGTATATGATGGATCGGCAATGGGGACGAATCATCAATCTGACTTCCTGCTCATTCTTTGAAGGACGCGGCGGTTATATCCATTATGTTTCCTCAAAAGCGGGCGTCATCGGGATCACAAGGGCCGTGGCCAGAGAACTCGGCGGCTTCAACGTCACGTCAAACGCGATTGCGCCGGGTGCGACGGTGACTGAGGTGCCGAGAGAAACCGTCAACGAGGAATGGAAAAAGAAGGTGATGGCCAACCGCTGTGTTCAACGTACGCAGATTCCTCAGGATCTAATTGGAATCGCGCTGTTTATGGCCTCGGAGGAGGCGGGATTCATGACGGGACAGACTGTCGTCGTTGACGGCGGCATGATCTTCCTGCCATAGTCTCCCGCAAGCCCAAATAACTCATTTGATAAAAGCGGAACAGGAGAATCGCAATGAGTATAAAGGAACATATCGATTCTGTAAAAATCGTCGACGGACACGTCCACGCGGTGGATCCGTGGTATTGGATGCAGTACGTAGGCTCATTCCCGTTTGCCGACGTCGCCTCAAAGCTTCCGCCGCTCGGCCCGATGCAGCTTTTGAATAAAAAGAAAACGACGCTCAGAGGCTTCAGGGAAATCTTCGATTTTCCGTATTCGGAACTGACCCCGGAAAACAGACCGGAGTTGGAAAGAATTTATGCGAAAAGTCAGGATGATGAGGCGCGGTATTTTATGAAGGCGATGGATATTGCCGGGATCGAAAGCGCGATAGAGATGTGTCTGAGCGAACCCGTACTCCCGCCCGGCATTGACCCGGCGCGTTTCGCGAAGGCTCAACTTGTGGACGGACTGTTGATCCCCCTCGACAACAGCGGAATAGAGGGAAATAAGCGTGTGAAGGAATTTGTGACAATGGTGGAGGTTTATCCGAAAATCCTCAGAAAAACAAAGGAACCTCTCACATTTGACGAATACCTTGATTTTGTTTCGGACACGTTGGACGGTCTCGTGAGTCAGGGTGCGGTCGCGCTAAAGATGAACACCGCGTATTGGCGGGATTTGGCCGTAGAGACCGTGAACCGCGACGAAGCCGAGGACGTCTATAACAAGAAAGACACGTCGCCTGCGCGTTACAAAAAGCTGCAAGACTATATCATGCGGCATCTGATCGCGAAAGCGGCCGTGCTTGATCTGCCGATTCATATTCATACGGGCGCGTTGGGCATCACAAGACCGCTCGGCTCGGCTAATCCGGCTGTGTTGGATCCGTTCTTATGGCTTCCCGATATCAAACCCGCAAAAATCGTTCTGTTGCACGGCGGATATCCGTTTTGTCGTGAGGCAGGGTTCATGGCGGGACGGACGGGCGACGCCCCGAATTGCTATCTCGATTTTTCGATGATGACATTTTTCCTCCCCGGATCCCCGGATTCGATAAAAAACACTCTCAAGGAGTGGGTAACGTACGGACTCACGGATAAACTGCTGTACGGCAGCGACGGCAACAATGTACTTGGGATGTGGATGTCGGCGGTAAACGCAAGGCGTGTGCTGACGCTCGCTCTTGACGAGATTGTCGCGGAAGGCTTCGCGGATACGGAGCAAGCTGCGGCTTTTGCGGAGATGATCCTGCGCGGCAACGCGAAGAATTTGTATCATGTTTGACTTCACCCCTTACGCGGGTTTGCCCAAAACAGCGGAGGAGGCGAAAAAACAATGCCTTTTGGCAAACCGTATACTGGCGAATGAAAATGTTTTGGACGGATACGGGCACGTATCCGTGAGGAATCCCGAAGCTGTAGGCACATTTTTCCAGGCCCGCGCCGTCGCGCCCGAATTCGTGACGATTGACGATATTCTCGAAATCGATCTGCGCGGTAATGTCGTCACCGAAACCAAATTTCGCCCTTATGGGGAGCGCGTGATACATTCCGCAGTGTTGGCCGATAGGCCGGATGTCTTCGCGGTATGCCACGGGCATCCCCATGAGGTCGTGGCCTTATCGGCAGTTGGAATGCCACTGCGGTCAATCGGACAGTTTTGCGGGATGTTTTGGAAACCGCTTCCTATTTTTGACGCGTACAGCCCCGGCTCCGGAATGCTGATCTCCGAGTCTCAGGACGGCGAACGGCTTTCCCGTGCGCTTGGCGGCGCCCGAGGAATAGTTATGCGGGGGCACGGCTTCACTATGACAGGGAACAGTGTACAACAGGCTGTGATGAATTCAATTTTTTTCAGGGATAACGCGAAAATGCAATTGCTGCTTTTACCGTTTCCCGGAGCGGAGGTGAAATATCTGTCCGAGGACGAAGGCCGGAGTGCGGAAAAAACGCAGTACAGCGATATTTCACTGGGACGGTGTTGGGATTACTGGATCGCCCGCGCGAAGAAAGCAATGCCGGATTTACAGGAATTCTAACGTAAAAAACCTTATGTCTATAACACAATCTATGGGAAGTTACAGTTCACAGGTATGCTGCAAACTAAAATATTAAATCGTTAAAATCCAACGAACGTCATTCCGGGCTTGTCCCGCTTGTACCGGCTGCCTTGGGCCGGTGGAATCCATCTTAACT